>CAZWGW010000421.1:0-6440 GCA_964633565.1 uncultured Planctomycetaceae bacterium | reverse complement strand
GGCCGGCGGATCGGCATCACGCGTCCCGCAGGGCAGGCAGACAGCGCCGTCGCGCGCTGCCTGGAACTGGGGGCCGAGCCGGTCCTGCTGCCGACCATCTCCATTCTTCCGCCGGACGACTGGCGGCCGGTCGACGCCGTGCTCGCGCGACTGGCCGAGTTCGACTGGCTCGTGTTCACGAGCGTGAATGGCGTGCAATCCCTGCTCGATCGGCTGTGGCAGACCGGCGGCGATGTCCGGAAGTTGTCGCACATGCGGATCGCGGCGATCGGCGACGCCACGGCCGCCGCGCTGGCGCAGCGCCAGCTCCGGGCCGACGTCGTCCCCGAGTCGTTTCGCGCGGAAGCGCTGGCGGAAGCGCTGCGCCCGCACGTTTCCGGACGGCGCGTCCTGTGGGCCCGCGCCAGCCGGGGGCGCGACGTGCTGCCGCAACAACTCGCGGCAGCCGGAGCGGTCGTCGAGCAGGTGGCCGTGTATCAGAACATTGATGCGACATCGCTCCCGGCCGAAGCAGTGCAGGGCATCATCGACGGGAATCTGGACTGGATCGCGCTCAGCAGTCCGTCCATCGCGCGAAGTTTGAAGGCGCTGTTGCCGAAGGCAGCCCTGGCACGACTGGGGCAGACGACGCGGCTCGCGGCGATCAGCCCGGTGACAGCCGACGCGGCCCGCGAGGCGGGATTGCCCGTCGCCGTCGTCGCCGAAACCTATAACTGGGACGGACTGTTCGCGGCGATCGCCGCGGAATTGTTGCGAGTGTAGCTCACCACAGAGTGGTGCTTTGTACTGTCCGGCGTCATCACTCTGGATTATCAAGCAGATGCTGCAGCCGCGCTGCCAATTCTGCTGGAAGCCGCTGAGTCCATTTGGCGTCTATCAAACCCACATCCAGCATGTCAATGAGGTGCATTTGATCCTTTCGGCGGAATGATGTGAGCTTCATCCGCACCAGTGCCTCCAGCGAAAGCACGCGGTACTCACGTCCAGCCTCCGATTCATCAACTTGTGGAGCCGCTGCGGTGTATTCCTCGCGCACCTTCTCTCCGGCAAACAGCACGTGCACTGCGTCGCGAAACCGCCCTTCCGGTCCATCGAGGAATGCATCGACGCCGGCCGCGTGCCGATAACGAAATCCCTCCGCCTCCAGCACCGCCTTGGCCGCGGGCAAATCGTCGCGCCGGATCAGGATGTCGATGTCCTGCGTGAATCGCACCGCCGCTTCGTCGACGCGCGACACCCAGTTGGCGACGGCGTTTCCTCCAGCGACGGCGTAGGGGACCCCAGCCGCTGCCAACGCCCTTGTCGCACGACGCAACCGGTCCTGCAGCTTGTCCACGGCGCGGAAGACCCTTTCCAGATCGAATGGTCCCAATGACTTGACCGACATCCAGGTCATCTCCTCATGACGTGCCCGTCAGTCCACGTACAGGAACTCGCTCGAATTCAGCAGCACGTGGCACAGATCGACGAGCGCCGCATCTGGCGTAGAGGGCGCTTGCTCCCCATCCCGGTGGAGCGATCGCCCGTGCGGCGAGTGGTCGGCCAGGGGTTCGTCCGCATTGTCGAATCGCCACCAGCCCACCGCTGCGCTGTCATCACGTGATGCATCGGGAGTTATCTCACCAACGGGTACCGCGGCCGACGCCAACCGTACGTCGTCAATCAACCCGTCCCACCGGTGGCGGGTAATGCCCGCCCGCCCGCCGATCACGAGCGCCCTGTCGGTGCGAAATCCGGCCACCACGCGGTGAGCGGCGCTGGCGATCTGCAGGCCGGATTCAGGTCGCGTCAGGTCGCGGACGGCAAACGTGATCCCCTCCGGCCCCGTATCGGAGACCCGCGCGGAAACAGCGACGACATACGGACGGTCCAGTTCCAGGTGCAGTCCCGACGGCACAACCTCGTACGCCGCCGCCCCTGCCGTCGTCTTGCCGACAAGCTGCAGGATCAGGTTCCGCGGCGTGTGCTTCGACTTCGTACTGGTCACGCCCAGCGACCAGCCGGGATGAACTGTGTCGCCGTCCCATTGTGAAATGATCGTCCGCACCGATGCATCGGGATAGAGCGACCGCAGCAGCACGACCGCACTGACGGTGAAATCCCCCTCGGGGAGCGCGGAACTGTCATCCCAGCGCGGCAGCGACTGCGCAGCGTCCCCGGTGACGCGCAGCGCCGGGCTGCCGGTCGCCGGCATCGACTCGATCGCCAGCGCCGGGTCGCTCCCCGTCGAACGCGTCGCGTCGGTTCGGCGATTGAGGAAATCAACGGCCCGCGACATCTCCGACTGCGACGGGTCGCGTCCGTAAGCGAGGCGGTACGCGTGCCGGACTTTGGAATCGTTGCCGCCGGCGATCTCCCGATCGAGCCGCCGCGCGAACGCGGCCCCGCGCGCGAGGCCCCATTCGCCGTTGATCAGGAGCAATGACTGACCCGGCGTCGTCGTCACGTTGCGTTCCCCTGTCCCGACGATGCGGTCGGGCAGATCGAACACATCGAGCAGCGGGTCGCGCGTGTTGCGGAGCGCCTTGAGATACACCGACCGTCGCGGAGCATCGGCGTCCACGCTCGGCCCCCCCTCCTCGAGCGACAGTTCGCCGCAGACCGCCAGCATCGCGTCGCGGATCTGTTCGGCGGTCAGCCGCCGCACGGGGAACCGCCACAGCAGCCGGTTCGCCGGGTCCACGCGCATCCCCTCAGCGACCCGGACGCTTGCAGCGCCCGGGCCGCCGGCGTCCGGGTCGCTCGTACGCGAGGCCTGCCGATACGTCGCCGACATCAGGATCGTCCGCTGCAGCCACTTCAGGCTCCAGCCGCTCGAAACAAACCGCGACGCCAGCCAGTCGAGCAACTCCGGATGCGACGGCGGCTCGCCGAGGTGACCGAAATCGCTGGGGGTCGCGACCAGCCCGGCGCCGAAGTGCTGCTGCCAGATGCGGTTCACAATCACCCGCGACGTGAGCGGGTGGTCGGGGCGCGTCAGCCAGCGGGCCAGCGCCATCCGCCGACCGCTGGATTGCGGCGCATCCGCCGGCGGCTCGATGACTGCCGGTCCGGCCTCAAACAACGTCGGAAAGCCCGGCTCGATCTCACCGAGCCGCTCCTTGCCCGGAATGAACACGGCCGAGGCGACCGGGCCGATGTCGGTCACGCACTGTCCCATCGGCAGGGGCGCGGGCTTCAGCGCGTCGAACTGCGCGAGCTCCTGCTGGAGCGCGTCCCACGCGGCCTTGTCGTCCTTGTTCAGTTTGGCCGCGGCCTGTCCCTCCTCGCCAATGACCTGCAACCAGACGAGGTGGGCGATCTGCTTCTCGTAGGAGCTGCGCTCGGCGGCCGGCTTCGCCCAGATCGCCTGAATGTCGGGCGAGAACCGGGACACCGCGTTTTTTTCGCCCTTCGTCTGCCGCGGCCCTTCGACCTCCGAGATCCGTTTCAACACGTCCCCCGCGGCCGCGCGCCACTGATCCGTCTGTTCTGCATGGGTCGCGATCTGGTCCGGCGAAGCGACCGGCACGTCGTCCCGGAACCAGAGGTTCGTGAGGAACCCCTGCAGCCGGTAGTAGTCCCGCTGCAGGATCGGGTCGAACTTGTGGTCGTGACATCGCGCGCAGCCCATCCCCATCGCCAGGAACGTATCGGCCACGTTGTCGGTGAGGTCATTGAGGATATCGCGCCACTGCCCTTTGGGATCGCGCTGGTTGTACTCGTAAATCACATGCCGGTAGTAGCCGGTCGCCGCCAGCGCATCCGGGTCGTTGGGCGCAATTTCATCGCCGGCGAGTTGCTCCAGCACAAACCGGTCGTAGGGCTTGTCGGCATTGAACGCGCGGATCACGTAGTCGCGATAGCGCCACGCATTCAGCCGGAATCCGTCGGCCTTGTAGCCGTCCGACTCGGCGTAGCGGACGAGGTCCAACCAGAACCGCGCCCGGTGTTCGCCGTAGCGCGGGCTGTCGAGCAGTTCATCCACGAGGTGTTCGTACGCCTGTGAGGACTCATCGGAGAGGAACGCATCGAGCTGTTCGGGCGTCGGGGGGAGTCCTGTGACGTCCTCATACAGCCGGCGGCCCAGCACCGCGCGCTCCGCTTCGCCGGCCGGGGCCAGACCGTGCGCCGACAACTTCTCGAAAACGAATTGATCCACCTCGTTCCTGTGCCAGCCGCCGTCGGCGACGTCGGGGGGGACCGGGTCACGCAGCGGCTGAAACGACCAGAATTGCCGGTCCTCGTCGGTTATGGTCCGTTCGCCGCGGGTGAGCTGCGCCGTGGCGCCGGTCGGCCAAGGCGCTCCGAACTCCACCCACTTCGAGAGCGCGGCGATCTCGTGATCGGGCAGTTTGCCGTCCGGAGGCATCTCCAGCGAAACGCGGTTGATCGCCTCGACCAGGAGGCTCTCGTCCGGCTTGCCGGGGACGATGGCTGGCCCGCTCTCGCCCCCCGCGAGCAGTGACTCGCGGCTGTCGAGGCGGAACTTGCCTTCCTGTTTGTCCGCGCCGTGACACTTGAGGCACCGCTCGATCAGCACCGGGCGGACGTGCGCTTCGAAATACTTGACTTGTTCCAGCGAAGTTTCCGTGGCGGTCTCGTCGCCACTTTGCGCTTCGACCGCACCCGGAAGAGCAAGGAGTGACGCGACCCACAGGCAATAACATCGAACGGTCATGGTGCTGGATGCGGTTCTTTCGGGGGCAGGTCCTGGGAGTGTCGATCTCGGCTGGCGACCGGGCCGCTCAAGCCCGGAATGGCCGGATCCCGCCGCTATTCTATCCCGGCCCGCGGGCCCGCGAAATATCACGCCAGGATTTGAGGATTTGTCGGCCTGTCAGGGATCCATTCTCGACGTGCGGCCTGCCGCAAATCAACATCCGCGCGCAGAGACCAGTCGATACAATACATCCGGGTTCCGCCAACACTGCCACCATAGTCTGCGTAATTGATGGCTCTGAGTCGCTTTCCCTGACCCGCGGCGCAGACCGTTTCAGTTGTCCGCCCCTGTGAATCAATCCTCGGCAATCCAGTTCGTCACGGTCGTCTGCCCCGTCTGCCAGGCCCGGCTCGACGAGCGCGCGGGGGATGCGCCGCGGATGATCAAATGCCACGACTGCTTCACCGAGCTGCGTGTGCCCACGAAAGCCGAGGCTTTGGAGGCCCGGCCCAGGAAGCGCCCCGCGCCGGACGTGGAGACGTATCAACTGCAGTCGGGGGCCGAGGCCCCGGAACAGGCCGCCGCCCGCCAGCGGAAGCGCGATGACGAAATCGTGCTGCTGGTGTGCAAGGTCTGCGGCGCGCGACTGCACCCGCGGCCGAAACGGGAACCGCGGGCAGTCCAGTGCCCCGATTGCCACGAACCGGTCCGCGTGCCGTCGCTGGCGGAAGTCGCCGAACGGAAGCGGCGGGAGCAGGTCGTTGCACCGCTCCAGGCAGTCCAGGCGCTGCCAGTCCCCGCTCCGGAACCCCGTCGCGAAGTGTCGACGGAATACTGGGAAGCGACGGCGGCGATCCGGCGCGAGGAGGAGCCGGACCCGCCGCGGTGGACGTTCTTCTCCGGCGTGTACACGTTCCCCTGGCACGTCGAGGTGTGGTGGCGGTGGCTCCTGATGTCGATCGGCCTGTCGCTGCTGGGCCTGATTGTCGGCCTGGTGGCGATGATCCTCCTCGAGAGGTCGGATTACTCCCTCGTCGTGGTCGCGTTTTTTCTGCTGCCGGCGATCTGGGTCATGGTGTGGTCGGTGTCATACGGCGCGGCGTGCTGGCTGGCGGTCGTCGAGGACACGGCGTCCGGCAACCAGCGCATTTTCAACTGGCAGGAGGGGAGCTGGCGCGACTCGGTGCTGACGACCTGTTACGTCGGCTATGTCGCCAGCGTGTCGATTGCGGCGGGCTACGGAACGGGGCTGCTCGTGGAACTGGCTGGAGGCAACTTCTGGCTGGGGATGCTGCCTGCGGCGTGGCTGTTGTTTCCGATTCTGACGCTCTCCTCACTGGAGGCGGGACAGTGGTGGGTGCCGCTGACGAAGCCAATCGTGCGGAGCCTGGCGCAACACGCCGGGGGGTGGCTCATGTACTACATGGTCTCGTCCGTGGTGGTCGGCGGCGGAGCGCTCGTCGGGCTGCTGTTCCTGACCCGGCTGCCAGCCGCAGGGCTGCTGTTGCTTGGGCCGATGTGGTCGACGATCGTGCTGATTCACGCGCGACTCCTGGGCCGGCTGGGATCAATAATCAGCGTCGCGGAATGAGCGGATCTCTCTGACTGCGCAAGTTTCGTAACTCAGTCCCGCAGCGCGTGTTGCGGTCAATTCGGGGATGCCGGTCCGGCGTTTGGGGGAAACCGGCAGTTTCCGGAAAGAGGCTACTGGACAGAGTGTGCCGCGACCGATAGTATTGCGGTGCGCTGGGGCCGAAGGTGAAACTCTCTCCAGCCATCCCATCACGCGGGGTGGAGC
>CAZWGW010000420.1:0-6440 GCA_964633565.1 uncultured Planctomycetaceae bacterium | reverse complement strand
GCGATCGGGTACCACACAGTGGCGTACGGGCTGGACATGCGCGAGATGCGCGCGCCGATGGGCATCGTCGTGGCCGTGGCGGTCGTGGTGGTGGCGCTGTCGGTGCTGACCGACCGGCTGGAGGACCCGGACGCGCAGGTTGCCTCGTCGGCCGCCGTGGCCCTCGGCAAGATCGGCAACGACGCCGCCACCAAGACGCTGCGCGACGTGCTCGCGAACGGACCGCCGGCCATCCGCTCGGCCGTCGCGGAAGGATGTGTGTTGTGCGCGGAACGGTCTTTGGCGTATGGGAACGCTGCCGTGGCGGTGGCGATCTATGACGAAGTCCGCGCGGCGGAGGTTGCCCGGACGCGGCTGCTGGAGGCGACGCGCGGTGCGATCCTCGCCCGGGGGCAGGACGGAATCCCGCTGCTGGTCGAACAATTGCGGGCGTCGGACAAAGGGATGTTCCAGATCGCACTGTTCACGGCCCGCGAATTCCCCGGGAACCAGATCGATGAAGCCCTTGCGGAGGAATTGCGATCCGCGCGGCCGGAACGGGGCGCGCTGATCGTCGAGGCGATGGCCGACCGCAAAGAAACGGTGGTCCTCGCCGCGGTGCGCGGCGCGGCGACCGACGGAGCCCGGCCGGTGCGGCTGGCAGCGATCAGCGCGCTCGGGCGGGTCGGAGACACATCGTGCCTCGCTCCGCTGCTCGACATTGCTGCCGAAGGAGATGCAGAACTCGCGGCGGCGGCCAGGAAAGCCCTGGCTGAACTCCCCGGTGTGAACGTCGACCGGGACATCGTCGCCCTGTTACCGAGCGCCGAGGGAAAGAAGTACCTCGCGCTGATCGAGCTGGTCGGCCAGCGGCGGATTGCCGCGCTGGAGCCCCTGCTCGAAGCGGTGGACCACACGAACAAAGACGTGCGTGCGGCCGCCCTCACGTCGCTGGGGAGCACCGTGCCGCAGGACAGGCTGTCGGTGCTCATCGCACAAGTGACGTCGCCCAAGCACGCGGACGATGCGCCGGTCGCACAGCAGGCGCTCAAGACGGCGGCCGTCCGCATGGCGGACCGCGAAAAGTGTGCGGCGGATCTCGCGGCGGCGCTCGATCGCGCGCCGGTCGCGACAAAGCTGGTGCTGCTGGACATTGTCGGGGCCGTCGGCGGAACGAAGGCGCTGCAGACGGTCGTTGCGGCCGCGAAGACGAATAACGACCAGTTGCAGGACGCCAGCACGCGGCTGCTGGGCGAGTGGATGACAGCCGACGTCGCGCCGCCGCTGCTGGACCTGGCGAAGGTCCGTCCGGGGGACAAGTACACGGTGCGGGCGATGCGTGCCTATATCCGCGTGGCGCGGCAGTTCGTGATGCCGGAGGACGAGCGCCTGGCGATGTGTAAAAACGCCCTGGAGGCCGCACGTCAACCGGCGGAGCGGACGCTGGTGCTGGAGGTGCTGCAGCGTTACCCGAGCCTCGACATGCTGAAGCTCGCCGTTGACGTGATGCAGCGGTTCCCCGAGCAGAAGGACGAGGCGACCGAGGCGATGCTCGTCATCGCGCAGAAGCTCGGCGACAAGGGGGACGAAGTCAAGGAACTGCTCTCGAAGGCCGGCTTGGAGAAGGTGAAGGTGGAGATCGTCAAGGCGGAGTACGGGGCCGGGGATACGCAGCGGGACGTGACGGACATCCTGAAGAACCAGGTCGGCGACCTGCAAATCGTGCCGCTGCCGCGTCCGAGCTACAACGCCAGCTTCGGCGGCGACCCGGTGCCGAGTACGCCGAAGAAGCTCAAGGTGCAGTACCGGATCAACGGCAAGGAGGGAGAGGCGACGTTCGCGGAGAACGCGTTGATTATTCTGCCGGTGCCGAAGTGAGGGTCGGAGGAGAAGGATGACTTCGGACAGGATATACTTCAGGTGTCTCAGGCGACGACACCATGCCCGCTAACCTCCCCTGGCGTTTCCCCGACGAGCGCACTCGCCTTCGCGAGGAAGCCCGCCGCTTCCAGCAGCTCTCATCGAGCGCGCGGCTGGAGCGGATTTTCGACCTGATCGCCTTCGGCCAGTCGTTCCTGGCGTCATCCCCCACGCGCGAGGCCGCGCGCCGCCTCAAGGAACGGGATGAAGAGGAATGGCGGCGGCGGTTCCGCGAACTGTTTGCCCAGTATGAAGCCCGAGCCGGAAGGACTGAAGCCCGAACTGAGGACGGGGCTGCTTGAGCTGGTCCGCGCGCTCGACGCGCAGGGGGTCCGGTATGCGCTGGTGGGCGGTCTCGCGAGCGGTTTCCGTGGACGCGCACGGTTCACCGAAGACATCGACCTGCTGCTGCTCGTCCCGCAACTGAAGCTCCCCGGCGTCCTCGAAGACCTCAAGTCGAGGGGCTTCGACCTGGACGTGATCCAGACCATCCGCGAGTGGAACCAGAATCACACTGCGGTGCTGCGCTATCATGGTGTACAGATCGACTGGCTCAAGCCCGTGCTGCCGTGCCTGCAGCACGCGATCGACCGTGCTGCAGAAGAAGACTGGTTGGGAACCAAGGTGCGCATCGCGTCGACGGAAGACCTGATCCTGCTCAAGCTGCTCGCCTGTCGCCCGCAGGACGTGCTCGACATTCAGGGGCTGTTAGCGGTGAATGTCGGGACGCTGGACCTGGAACGGGTACGGCGTGAGTTGCAGGACGTGCTGCCGGACAATGATGAACGGATCGTTCAGTTCGACGAACTTGTCCACGCCCACTACGATCAAGGATAATCTTGCCGAGGTCCCCGATGAAAAGCCTCGCTGACCGACTGCCACCCGACATTGCCCGCCAGATCGACCCCGGCTGGAAGAAGAACGAGGCTGACTATTGGGCGGTTCGCGATCAACTCCTCAAGCGGCACGAAGGGGAGTGGATCGGCTTTGCCGATGGGGCGGTCGTGGCGTCCGGCAGCAGTCCGGTCGCGGTGTTTCACGCTGCGGAAGCAGCGGCGAAAAACCCGTTCGTGACTTGCGTCGGGCATGAGGATGAGCCGTGCCGTATGCGGCGAGTTGCTTACTCTTACGACCGCTCATACGAGGGTGAGCCGTTACCCGTGCTGACGCTGGAATTCCGCACCGTCAGCGGCACGCCGGGGATCGTGCTGGACCAGGTCATCGCGGACACGGGTGCCGACGCCAGTGCGCTTCCGTGGGCCGACTGTCAGGGGCTGCAACTTGCACCATCGCAAGGACGGCCCGGATGGATGGGAGGTGTTGCCGGGGGAACTGCTCCGACACTTCACTTTCGAGTGTGGGTGTATCTGGACGGGCGGGAATTGCCGTGCCGGTTGCAGGCAGATTTCATCGGCACTGAACGGATTCTTGGACGCGACGTGCTGAACCAGTTGGAGGCGCTGTTTCGCGGCCCGGCGGGAGAGGTGATTGTCAATCCGTGATCAGGCCAACTAAGGATGATCGCATGCCAGTGCCTCTGCAACTCGGCATGCCAAGCATGAGTTCTGCGGCTGCGTGGGCGGTTGATACACGACAAAGGCGCGTGAAGCATCTTGGGGCACCCGCGCCTGGTATCTACACAATCACGTTTCCAAACAGAATGATCAACGGCGTCTTGGCCGCACGAGTCACCGTCGACCGCCGAAGACTGTCGCGACAGAAGAGCAGCGGAAGCTGCTCGGCCCATCTCGTCTTCCGGTATCTCGATCCAGAGCGTTTTTATGCTTTTGGAATTGGCGGCTGGGGCTTCAATTATTCCCTCTTCTACACAAGTCCGGTCATGGATGCATACCGGCCGTGGCAAGTCCGGGGAAACGTAGGCGATGAATCGCGCCGCTCGCAACAGCACGAGTTCGATCTGATGGTCAAGATTGCGGGGAGTTCGTTGGAGTGCTTCGTCAACGGCACTCGCGAATTTCACGCGACGCTTCCAGCGCACGCCCATTACCAGAACGGTAACGTCGGCCTGTACCCACACATGGATAGCCCCGTCGTTTTCTCGAAGCTGGAATTGCACTTGGAACCGCTGACCTGCTTCGTTGTGTCGCCGATCAACGCGACATTCGACGCACAAGTGTACAAGCGCCTCAAGCGAAAGATTGAGCGAGTTTCAGTGGCCGGCCATCCGATCAGGTGCGTTCGAGCAGACCAGAATCGTCGATCCGAACCTTTCATTCGGACAATCATCGAGAACATGAGAACTGCAAACGTCACCGTCGTTCTCATTCCAGGTACGAAAAGCTATCAGAAAAGACACCTCAATGAGAACGTATTCTACGAACTCGGGGTTGCACACGCGATGGGCATCCCGACGATCATCTATGCAAAGAACTACTTGCGCATGCCCGCCGATCTGCGACACCTGAACATCATCGACGACGATGCCAAGCTTGTGGAATCGGTGAAGGAATTGATGTGCAAGGAAGAGTACCACCCGCTGTACGTCGCTTGATGGAGTCCCACGCACGACCGCCTCGAAGGCGCCCGTGCGAGCGCCGAGGCAGCCAACGCGAGCTCAACAGAGCGAGTCGGGTACATCAGGACGGACTACCAGTCCGTCCTACTTCACGCCAGCAGCCCCCCCACCACCTCCCCGTGCACGTCCGTCAGCCGGAACTCCCGTCCCTGATACTTGAACGTCAGTCGCTCGTGGTCCAGCCCCAATAGATGGAGCAGCGTGGCGTTCAAGTCGTGGACATGGACGGGGTCCTCGACCGGGCTGAAGCCGAAGTCGTCCGTTTTGCCGTACGTCACGCCCCCTTTGATACCGCCGCCGGCCAGCCACATGGAGTAGGCGTCCTTGTGGTGGTCGCGGCCGGGGTTGGTCGTTTTGCCTTCGCCGTCGATCCCCTGCCGCAGCGGCGTGCGGCCGAATTCGGCGCCCCAGATCACGAGCGTCTCACCCAAGAGGCCCCGCTGCTTGAGGTCCGTGACGAGCGCGGCCATCCCCTGGTCGACGTCTTTCGCCTTGTTGGGCAGGCTCCCCTTGATGTTGGAGTGATGGTCCCAGTCGGCGTCGTAGAGTTCCACCACGCGCACGCCGCGCTCCACCAGCCGCCGCGCGAGGAGGCAGTTGGCCGCGAACGACGCCTGCCCCGGCTGCGCGCCGTAGAGGTCCAGCGTCTCGCGCGTTTCCTGCCGCAGGTCCATCAGGTCGGGGACCGAGGTCTGCATGCGGAAGGCCATCTCGTACTGGCTGATCCGCGTGGCGATCTCCGGGTCGCCGACGTCGGCCAGTTGCCGTTCGTTGAG
Source organism: uncultured Planctomycetaceae bacterium (assembly GCA_964633565.1). Classification (GTDB taxonomy): domain Bacteria; phylum Planctomycetota; class Planctomycetia; order Planctomycetales; family Planctomycetaceae; genus CAZWGW01. The sequence goes on along the minus strand of CAZWGW010000420.1, from coordinate 1,229 downwards.
CGCGCGGACGGCGTCGAAGATCCGCCGGCGGTCGTCCTGGTTTTGTCCTTTCGTCCCCGCGCCGCCGAGGGGACCGGAAAGGAGCACGACGTACGCCGGGAGGGCGGCGTTTTCGCTCCCGAGGCCGTACGTCGTCCACGCGCCGACGCTGGGGCGTCCGCCGCGGCCGAAGCCGGTGTGCAGGAACATCTGCGCCGGGGCGTGGTTGATCTCGTCGGTGTGCAGCGTTTTGACGATGGCGATGTCGTCGGCGACGGACGCGAGGTGCGGCAGGAGTTCCGACAGTTCCTGGCCGCTCTCGCCGTGCCGCGAGTATTTGAACGGCGTGCCGGCGAGCGTCATTTTGCCGCCGATGAAGGCGAAGCGGCGGCCGGCAAGCAACGACTCCGGGCATTCCTCGCCGTCACGCCGTGTCAGTTCGGGCTTGTGCTCGAACAGGTCGAGCTGGGAGGGCGCGCCGATCATATGCAGGTAGATGATGTGCTTGGCGCGGGCCGGGAACATCGGGGGCTTTGGCGCGAGCGGATCGGCGGGCGCGGCACGGCACGTTTGGTCGTGCAGGAGCGACGCGAGGGCGACGCTGCCGAGGCTCAGGCCGGTGCGACGGAAGAACTGGCGGCGCGACAGGTCGGTAATCGCTTCATCAATTGAGATGTTCACGCTCGATCCTTCCGATTCGTCTTTCACACATCGACGGACCCGCCGATGCCATCGGCGGGCTTTGCGCGGTGGTGTCGCTGAAATCGTCACCCTTTTGTGATCGCCTCGTCCAGATTCAACAGCGCCGCCGCGACTGCGTACCATGCTGCGAATTCCTCGGCCGCCACGCCGTCCGGCAGGACGTATTCCCCCACGAACGCCCGCGCGGACTTCGGATCATCCCGCCCCGCGGCAAGCTGCGTCTCATACAATCCGCGCAGCGTGGCCAGTTCCTCGTCTTTTGGTATTCGTGCGAGCGCGAGGCGGAACGCGTACGCGATCCGCTCGTCCACTGACGCCCCCGCCGGCTCGCTCAGTACGCGCCGCGCAAACGCCATCGCCGCTTCGACGTACACGGGGTCGTTCATCAGCGTCAGCGCCTGCAGCGGCGTGTTCGAGCGCGGACGCTTGACCCGGCAGGCGAGGCGGTTGTTGGCGTCAAAATTGATGAAGCTGGGATAGGGGGCGCCCCGTTTCCACACGACGTACAATCCCCGGCGGTACTGGTCCTCGCCTGGGCTGACTTCGTA
>CAZWGW010000419.1:0-6445 GCA_964633565.1 uncultured Planctomycetaceae bacterium | reverse complement strand
GGGAGCGTGATCAGGGCGTCGTACCACTGCCCCCCCATGACGGTCTCGATGCTGTCGGCGATGAGGTCGCGCGACTGCAGCGAGTAGCTCATGCCGTCGGTCCCCATCGAGATGCCGTCGGAGACGCCGATCGTGTTGAACCGCATGCCGACGGCGCCGGCCGCCTCGACCCCCTCCTTGACCTTTTCGGCCAGGTGCAGCAGGTGCATGTTGCAGGTGTTCCCCTCGTACCAGACGGAGGCGATGCCGACCTGCGGCTTGTGCATGTCCTCTTCGGTCATGCCGGTGCCGTACAACATGGCCTGGGAGGCCCCCTGCGAGCGGGGCTGGGTGATGTGGGCGGAGAATTTGTTGAGCTGGGGCATCGTGCGTGAGGAGGATTCAGGAGTCAGGAGTCAAGGCGCATCGCTTAGCCGCGACCCGGAGGGGAGCGTTTTGGTTCGCACGAATCCAGCATTGTGCGGAAGTCGTGCGGGCGCCGAACGAAACGGTCTGCGCTGGTGATCGAGTGATAGCGTAACGATACGATGCCGCATCGGGCCACCGTTCCTTCGACATTGAAGACTGGCTACACCATCTTTCCCCATGAAACCCCTCGAATCGATCTTCCACAGTTTCGTCGAGCTGCACCCCGACGACGCCGCCCGCGCGTTCGAAACGCTGCAGCCCGACGATGCGGTCCGCACGTTCAAATCGCTCACAACGGCCGCCGCCACGGCCCTGCTGGAGCGGCTCAGCCCGCCGGTCGCCGCGCCCATCCTGCAGCAGCTTGATATCGAACGCCTCCGCGAGCTGCTCTCGAAGATGCCGCCCCGCGCCAGCGCCGTCGTGCTGCAGCAGCTTGATGAGGCGCGGCAGGAAGAAGTCCTCCGGGGCCTGACGGACGCCGTCGCCCGTCCGCTGCGGACGCTCGCCCGCTACCCGGACGACACGGCCGGCGCCATCATGGAGCCGCGCGTGGCGTCGCTGCCGATCGACGTTTCGGCCCAGCAGGCGATCGCTGTCATCCGCAAGACGCCGCGCGAGGCGCTGCATTATCTGTATGTCACGCAGCGCGACGGCAAGCTGACCGGCGTGGTGACGATGCGCGACCTGCTGCTGGCCAGCCCACGCGATCCGCTGGAAACGCTTGTCAACCGCAACGTGCTCAGCATTGCCGACACAATGGACCGCGCGGAAGTGGTGTCGATCATGCGCGAACGCGGGTTCTTCGCCCTGCCGGTGGTCGACGTCGAGGGACGGCTGATCGGCGTCGTCAAGCACGGCGAAGTGCTGGAGGCCGGGCAGCTTGAGGCGTTCGAGGACATGCAGCGGAGCGTCGGCGCGGGGGCCGACGAACGGGCGCTCTCGCCGGTGTCGCTGGTCGTCCGCCGTCGGCTGCCGTGGCTGATGGTGAACCTGGGAACGGCGTTCCTCGCGGCGGCCGTGGTCGGAATGTTCGAGGGGATCATCGCGCGGGTCGCCGCGCTCGCGGTGCTGCTCCCGGTTGTGGCCGGCCAGAGCGGTAACACCGGCGCGCAATCGGTAGCCGTCATCATGCGCGGCATCGCCCTGCGGGAGATCATACCCGGCACCGGCCGGCGGGTGATCGTCAAGGAACTGCTGGGCGGCCTCATCAATGGCCTGGCCGTGGCGGTCGTCACGTCAATCGCCGTCTACGCGTGGCGCGCGGCCCAGGGCGATACGCGCACGGGCTGCGTCGGCATGTCGCTGGTGATCGGCCTGGCAATGATCGTCAGCATGGGCTCGGCCGCGTTGGCGGGGGCGACGATCCCGATCCTGCTGCGGCTGCTGGGCCGCGACCCGGCGCAGTCGGCGACGATCTTCCTGACGACGGTGACGGACGTGGTGGGGTTCGCGTCGTTTCTGGGGCTGGCGACGGTGCTGGGGGGGATGCTGGGGTAAGGGAAGCACCGGTTCAATCCGCTTTTCCAGCGTCGCGAACACCTCATGTTGTTGCAACCATTTGTCTGATAGACAGTTACACGCGACATGCTGACCCGAATGCTGTGGCTAGCGCCAGAACATGAACACTTGAATAATATCACTACTGGTAGTATCATTTCATCTGTCAGGACCGGTACGTGATCCTTCTGCCGCTGACCTACAACGACGGAACGACAATTCCCTCGGAGACGCTCGACCAGATCTACGAAGACTTCTTCGTCCTCGCCGGCGGCCACTACACGGCCGGCACGGGCAAGGGCGCCTACCGGATGACCGACGGGTCGAAACAAGTCGATAATCTGGTTGAGGTCTGGGTGGCCGTGGACGAAGTGGATGAGCCCGAACTGCGGGAACTTGTCGCGAACATTTGCGGGCTGCTCAAACAGGAGACCCTGTACTGCGAGCGGGTCATGAGCACGGTGGAGTTTATTCCGCCCAACGAGTCGGGAGGCTGAGCACATGAACAAAGATCGTGAAACACTCGACGTGGCGCAGAAGGTTGCCGCCGAAAGCCAGTCCTGGGCTGATCTGTCGAATGCGCTGTTCGATCCTGACGAAGGGCTTGTCGCTCGCGCATACCCGAACCGGATTGAGCGTGCACGTTTCGTCAAGACGAAGGAGTACCGGGCAATCCGCGAATTGATCGACACGGCGCGAACCAGGCACGGGCTTGTTGAAGGTGCCGTTCCATCTCAGAAGAGCGGCCGATTCGTTGTGCGCGTCCCGCGCACGCTGCACGCCGCATTGGAACAGGAGTCGCAGGCCGAGGGAGTCAGCCTGAATCAACTTGTCGTTACCAAGCTGGCCATCCAGATTTCGCGATTGGCCGGCAGTTCGACTCCCGACATGGCGCGCATTGCCCAAGCGTATCTCGAAGTCCGCAATGGATACTCAATTGACCGAGTGGTCGCCGATCCGGCGCTCAATCATCGGTACTTGAATCGTTGCCGTGAGTTGGGTGTGTCAGGTACCGACCTGAATCTTAACTGGAAACTGCTGACTGGACGCAAGAGTAACTGTTTCACAGATTTTCCGGGATTGAAGTACACGCCGTCACGAATGGACGAATTCTCGTTTTCCAGCGAAATGGCGATTCGCCATGTTCAAGAGCAGGTTCGAACACGCGAAAATCGTGTGGTGTCTTTGGACGAGATCCTTTGCGATCCTGCGCTTGCGGCGGAGTTTGACGCAGCAGCCAGCCGCCTCGCTCCCGGCTTCACTTCGCTTGACTATCGTTGGGTCGCTCTTGCCGATCGCAAGAAAGCGGCACTGCGCGCACGCAAAGCTGCAGGAGTAAAGACTCCTGATTTTGAATTCTTGGGGATGACGCAGGGCGTGCAAACCAGCCAAATTCCACCAGAGCAGGGTATTTACCTGTTTCGATGCGACGATGAATCCCTGTTCATTGGCGAGACTGACAACCTTCGCCATCGGATTGAGCGCCATTTCGAAACAGGTGGCATCCATGGATTGCCGGATTGGCTGTACGATACGCGTTCTCGACCGATGACATTGGCCATTCTGCCCTTGCCCCAGACTACGGCGAGTAACCGAAAGATCATCGAATGCGCCGAGGTACGGCGATTTCGGCCGTTCTTCAATTATCGACCAGCGGCGTGATGTCGACAATTTGGTTGATGAGGTCGGCGCCGATCACATCCTTAACGACGGCGGGTCCTTCTCCACGCTTCCCGTATCATCCGGCACCTCCAGCTCCTGCTGCAGCCGCGACAGCTCCGCCGTCATCTCCTTCACCACCTCTGCATACTCCGGGTCCTCATACACGCTCCGCATCTCCTGCGGGTCCGTTTCCAGGTCGTACAGCTCCCACTCCCCCAGGTTGTAGAAGTGAATCAGCTTGTACCTCTCCGTCCGCACGCCGCAGTGCCGGCGGACCATGTGCGGCGTCTTGCGGTCGTTGAGGAATTCGTAGTAATGATAATAGTGACTTTTCCGCCAGTCTGGCGGCGTTTCCCCCTTCAGCAGCGGCACGAGGCTGCGGCCCTGCATGTCGGAGGGAACCTCGACGCCGGCGATGTCGAGGAACGTTTCAGCAAAGTCGACGTTCGACACCAGGTCACTGTTCTCTGAGCCGGCCTTGACCACGCCCGGCCAGCGGACGAGGAGCGGCGTGCGGTAGCTCTCTTCGTACATCCACCGTTTGTCGAACCAGCCGTGCTCGCCGAGGTAGAAGCCCTGGTCGGAGGAATAGATGACGACCGTGTTCTGCGCGAGCCCAGACTCATCGAGGTAGTCGAGCACGCGGCCCACGTTGTCGTCGACGGCCGCAATGCAGCGCAGGTAGTCCTTCATGTACCGCTGGTACTTCCACCGCGTCAGGTCGTCCCCCTGCAGGTTCAGTTGGCGGAACGCTTCGTTCCGCGGTTCGTAGGCCGCCTTCCACATCGCGAGCTGCTCGGGATTGAGGTTGCCGGGCGGTGTGAACTTGAGGTCCAGGTCGGTGAGCGTCTTCGCGATCGTCATGTCCTGCTGCTTCGCCGCCGTCCCGCGCCCTTCGTAGTCGTCGAACAGCGTCTCCGGTTCGGGGATCTGCTCGTCTTCGTACTTGTCGAAGTAGCCCGGTCCCGGCTGCCACTCGCGGTGCGGCGCCTTGTGCTGGTACATCAGCATGAAGGGCTTCGACGCATCCCGGCCCGTTTTGAGCCACTCCAGCGCGAGGTCGGTGATGATCTCCGTCGTGTAACCGGTATGTTTCATGCGCTCGCCGTTCCTGATCATCGGCGGGTTGTAATACGGTCCCTGGCCGACGAGGATCTCCGAGTAGTCGTACCCCTGCGGCGCGCTCTCCAGGTGCCATTTGCCGACGACGGCCGTCTGATAGCCTGCCTTGCGCAGAAGCTTGGGGAACGTCTGCTGCGAGCCGTCGAAGCGGTTGCCATTCATGAGGAAACCGTTCTTGTGGCTGTACTTCCCGGTCTGGATCACCGCCCGGCTCGGCCCGCAGATCGAGTTGGTGACGAGGCAGGTGCGGAACAACATGCCGTCTTTCGCGATGCGGTCGAGGTTCGGGGTCTGGTTGACCTTCGAGCCATAGCACGACATCGCCTGGTAAGCGTGGTCGTCGCTGAAGATGAAGAGGATGTTGGGCCGGTCGGCGGCGGGTGCGAAGCGGGACAACAGGGCGGAGATCAGCAGCACAAACTGGTACGAGCGCATCATCATTTGTCCTCGCGAAGGCCTTGAGGTTACTCACAGCGACGGGCGATCGTCTGTCTACCACACGGCGCCGCGGCAACGCTCGACGCGCTCCCCTGCGGGTCGCGGCTAAACGTTGCAGCATCCCTGATCTCTCATCCTTCATCCCTCATCCACACTCTCTCACTGCTTTCCTTCTTCCCGCTTCGACCACCACGGCAGGCTGATCCCCCCGTCCATCAGCACCGTGCTCCCCGTCATGTAGTCGCAGTCGTCGCTCATCATGAAGGCCACCAGCCGGCCCAGCTCTTCCGGTCGCCCCATCCGGCCCCAGGGGATCGACTTCGCCCCGTCGGCCAGTTCGTCTTCGGTGAAGAACTTCCGCTCCCCCGGCGTGTCGATCCAACCCGGATGTACGACGTTGACCCGGATACGGTACTTCGCCAGCTCGATGGCGGCCGTGCGGGCCATGTGGTCGATCGCCGCCTTCGACATGTTGTAGGCCATCGCCGTGGGGATGGCGATTGTGGCGTGCGGCGAGCTGATGACGGTGACCGCGCCCCCCTTCCCCTGTTTCGTCATCTGCTGCGCGGCCGCGCGGACGCCGAAGAACGCACCCCACATCGTCGTATCGATTGTGCGTTTGAAGCCCTTCATGTTGGCGTTGATCATCACTTCGCGGTCGCTGTACGCGGCGTTGGAGACGAAGCCGTGGAGCTGGCCGAACTCGGCGGCGGTCTTCGCCACCATCTGCTCGACGTATGCCTGATCGGCGACATCCCCTTTGAGGAGCAGCGCCTTGCGGCCGAGCTTCCGGACCTGTTCGGCCGTCTCGTTGGCGGCGGCGTCATCGGAGTAGTAGTTGATGGCGAGGTTCGCGCCGGCCTGGGCCAGTTCGAGGGCGCAGCCGCGGCCGATCCCTTTGGAGGCGCCCGTGACGAGGATGTTTCTGCCGGCAAGTTTCATGCTTCAAGTGCCTGGAATGTCGTGAGAATGTGCCGATTGCGTTGGAACGCAGGGGCAGGATAGCAATGGGGGCGAGGGGGGACAATTCTTCTATGTCGTCGCCAAACTGCTTGAACCCCTTGTGGTCAATCAGTTTGAACTCGACACGGTAGCCGCCCCAAAAGTCACGGACGTCGTCGCTTAATTGCGGCGGCCGGTTCGTCACGCGGATATCGAAAACCACGAGGTCGTGATCTGCAAATGTCGCCAGCAGGACACGTTCCACCTTCTCACGCAATTCATCAATTCCCGAGAACTCACCGTCCAGCGAAAAATCGAGATCCACCGATGCGCGAGTGGAGATCCCGTACACGAGATCGAGCGCATTGCCCCCTTG
>CAZWGW010000418.1:5373-6491 GCA_964633565.1 uncultured Planctomycetaceae bacterium | reverse complement strand
ATGCTACTGGATCGCGCATGCGGAGGAGATGATCGGAGTCACGGAGTGGGATGAGGAGGTTCACCCTCCACCCGATCTTTCCGTAGAAGTGGATATCTCACGAAGCTCGCTCAATCGACAGGAGATCTACGCGAAGCTCCGCGTGCCCGAGTTGTGGCGGTTCGATGGGACGACGATACAGGCCTTCCAATTGACGGATTCCGCCGAGTATGAACCCATCGAGATGAGCCTCGCGTTTCCATTTCTTCGCGTGAGCGACCTGCAGGCGTTTCTCGTCACCGACGAGCCGTTGTCGGATACCCAGATCCTCCGCCGATTCATCGAGTGGCTCCGGCGGCAGGGGTTCCGGCGCGTATAGCTCCGCACCCGGGGCGGCGATCGCTCGATATGCTGCCGGTCCTCTCGGAGTAATCGCCCGATTTGTGTCCGGCTTCGAGGCGCTCTGCAACGAGGAAAACGCCTGACTTAGACGAACAGCCCCCCCATGCCGACCAGTTCAACGACAATCCCCTCCCGCCCCTACAAAGTCATCGGCACGCGCCCCGTCCGCCACGACGGCGTGGACAAGGTCACCGGTCGCGCAAAGTATGGGGCCGACGTCAAACTCTCCGGCATGCTTCACGGCTGGATCGTCCGCAGCCCGCACGCACATGCGCGAATCGTGTCAATCGACGCGTCGGCGGCGCTCAAGCTGCCCGGCGTGCGGGCCGTCGTGACAAACGCCGACCTGCCGGACGTGGCCGACCGCGTTGAGGAGCTGGGGGAAGGGGCCGTCAATATCCGGCACCTCAACGCCAACGTCCTCGCGAAGGGTAAGGTGCTGTACCAGGGGCACGCCGTCGCGGCCGTGGCGGCGGACAATGTGCACCTGGCGGAGGAGGCCGCCCGGCTGATCCGGGTTGAGTACGAACCGCTGTCGCCGGTGCTCGATGTGCGCGGGGCGATGCAGCCTGGGTCGCCCCTGCTTCACGACGACCTGTACACGGAGGAGACGGGCGAGCGGATCAGCGACCGACCAACGAACGTCGCGAAGCGGTTCTTCTATGAGCAGGGGGACGTCGAGCGCGGCTTCGGCGAGGCGCATCTGGTCGTCGAGCGCGAGTTCCGCACGGCGACGG
>CAZWGW010000418.1:0-5363 GCA_964633565.1 uncultured Planctomycetaceae bacterium | reverse complement strand
ACTACGCGACCAAGGACCCGGTGGCAGAGAAGAAACGCAAGCGCGAGTTCCGCACCGGGACGGTGCACCAGGGTTACATCGAGCCGCATTCGGCCACCGCATTGTGGAACGCCGACGGCCACGTCGCCTGCTGGACCTGCACGCAGGGGGCATTCACGGTCCGGCAGCAACTGTCGGAACTGCTGGCCGTGCCGCAGACGTACATCAAGGTCGTCCCCACGGAGATCGGCGGGGGGTTCGGAGGGAAAATCTCCGTCTATCTGGAACCGGTCGCCGCGCTCCTCTCGAAGAAATCCGGCCGGCCGGTCAAGCTGACGATGAGCCGCGCGGACGTGTTCGAGGCGACCGGCCCAACGCCCGGTTCGTACATTCGCGTCAAGCTCGGAGTGGACCAGTCGGGGCGTCTTGTCGCCGGCGAGGCGTATCTCGCGTACGAAGCCGGGGCTTTTCCGGGGTCGCCGATCAACCCCGGTTGCCTGTGCGTCTTCGCCTGCTACGACTTTCCGAATGCGCAGGTGGAAGGCTACGACGTCTGCATCAACAAGCCGCGCACCAATGCGTATCGCGCGCCCGGTTCCACACAGGCGGCGTTTGCCGTCGAGACGGTCATTGACGAAATCTGCGAGCGGCTGAAGATCTGCCCGCTGGAATTCCGCCTCAGGAACGCCGCTCGCGAAGGGACGCGGCGCGTGGACGGCGTCGCATACCCGCGCATCGGCCTGGTAGAGACGCTCGAGGCGATCCGTGCGAGCGAGCACTGGCAAACGCGAGTCGAGAGTCGAGGGTCGAGGGACGAGGCGCAAAAAACGGCGCCCACGAACAGCCTCTCGACGCTGGACCCTCAGCCCTCGGCCCTGATCGGCCGCGGCCTCGCCTGCGGCTACTGGTTCAACGCCGGCCTCAAGTCGTCTGTCACGGCCACGATTAATGCGGACGGCAAGGTGTCGCTCGTGGAGGGATCGACCGACATCGGCGGGACGCGGACCAGCATTGCGATGCAACTGGCCGAGACGCTGGGCATTCCGGCGGAAGACGTGAATCCCGTCGTCGCCGACACGGACGGCGTCGGCTACACCGACGTGACGGGGGGCAGCCGCGTGACGCACACGACCGGCATGGCGGCGTATGAAGCGGGGATGAAGCTGCGGCAACTACTGTGCAACCGCGCTGCTGCAATCTGGAGTGTGGATGCGTCAGCCGCGCGGTACGAGAGTGGTTGCGTCGTCGGACCCGACGGCCGGCGGCTGACGTTCCGGGAACTGGCGGCCAGGATTCCGCACACCGGGGAGCCCGTCAGCGCCACGGCCACGGTCTCCGCGCGGTCGGCCGGCGGCGCCTTTGCCACACATCTGGTGGATATTGCAGTCGACCCCGAGACCGGCAAGATCGACATCCTGCGCTACACGGCCGCACAAGACGTTGGCACGGCGATCCACCCCGGCTACGTGGAAGGGCAGATTCAGGGGGGTGTCGCGCAAGGGATCGGGTGGGCACTGAATGAGGAATACGTCTACGACGCGGAGGGCCGGTTACGCAACCCGACGTACCTCGATTACCGGATGCCGACGAGCCTCGATCTGCCAATGATCGATTGTATTCTGGTGGAAGTGCCGAACCCGGTTCACCCGTTCGGCGTGCGCGGGGTGGGAGAAGTGCCGATTGCGCCGCCGCCCGCGGCGATCAATGCGGCGCTGCGGGACGCTTTGGGCGCGCGCATGCAGGAATTGCCGATGTCCGCCGGACGGGTGAGGCTGTGACAGACAGGCCGCGGCGGCGTTGGGGTGTCCTTGGGTTGGAGATGAACCCGCTGCCTGGTGCCAGGACTTCTTCCTGGAGGACTACTACAAGACTTCACCTGAAACAGACGCGCGCGGACCGCAAATCGGCGACCTTCATCCGCAGCGGGGCGGTTCATTCCTGAATCACTCGGATGATTCCGCTTCCGCGCGTCGTGACTACGACACGCCGTTCCAGCCCGATAGCTGCGTCGGTATTCGGGTACTGCTGGAAATCGGGACGGATTGACCCTCAATTCCCGTGCCGGGAGCGCCGGCTCGTCCGGCCGCCGTCGGAAAGCATGACCAACGCAGTCCGCGGATGTTCGTCCACGGCTGGATGGAGGACGCTGGTGTCCGCGTCACTCAATATAACTGCATCACGCTGAACAGCACTTCCGCGTCGAAGAACCGGTTGTCCGGCTGCCTGAGCGGCGCCGACGCGGCCACGCGGACGAACGTGCGGTCAAAGAACTGGCTCTGCAGCCCGGCCGTGAGGTTCAGCACGTCGAACCGATTGCGGGCGCTCAGCACGTCGACCGTCGTGGCGCCGTCGATCGCGGTGACGCGGTCAGTGTCATTCAGCGCGGTGGCGTAGTGCAGTTCGACGATGCCCGCCAGCGAGCGGAAGTCCCCCGCGTCGTACGGACCGACCAGCCACACGCCGCCCCCCAGGTCGAGTCGCAGCACCGTCTGCTCATTGAACATGCCGATCGGACCCGACGCGGCCGGCGTTCCGCCGACTCCGGTTCGGCGCAGGTCATTCCCATTGAGCGGCACGTCCAGATGGGCGAAGCCGTTCAGGAAGAACTCCCCGTCCGGTTGCGACAGGAACCCCACCCAGGGGTGCAGGTGCACGGCGTCGTTTTCCACCGTGTAGCGGGCCGCGTTGACGCGCGCCTGTGTGTCGTCCCCCGTCGGCGTCTCGATTCCCAGACCCGCCGCGACGGAGCCGTACTCGTCCGCGAACAGCAGTTGCTTGAAGATCAGCGAGACGTTGCCGATGGCCCCGGTGGAGACGCTCGTCGTGGCATCCGGCGTCAGCGGGTCGGGTGTCGTGCTGAAACTCGAATTCCCCAGCAGCGGCAGGCGGAGTTCCAGCGAGGACTGCCCGTCGAAGAACGTCTTCTCAATGCCGAACGTGTAGCGGTCGATCGACCGGTTATCGCCATTCGCAACGATTCCACTCGCAGTCTCGGTGTCGTAAGACCGGCGGAGCGCGTTATGGAAGTGATTGTAGTTGAAAAACACCCGGTCGACCGGAAGCGCCTTGTTGAAGTCCGAGACATTCAGTCGCGAGAGTGCCCCGGTGAGCGGCAGGTCGATCTCTCCGTTGACGCCCGGGATCGTGAGTTCCGTGACTGCAAGCGTGGCGCCGGGCCCGATCGAATCGCCGAACATGTCGGGGACGCGCGTCAGCCGCTGCCGCACGAACGGCGAACGCTGCGGGCCGAACAGGCTGGTCAGCAGGTCCCCCTGCCGCGTGGTCGGTGTCGCAGGCCGGGGCGGCGGCGGCGTGGTGCGCGGTTGCGATGCGGGCGGCTGCGTCGCCTGTGTCGGTGTCGCTTGTGCCTCGCCGGTGGGAGACGCCTGTGCGTGCGCCACACTTGTCGCGATAAAGATCAGCCCCAGCGCACACGTCGCGGTCCCGACCAGGAATCGGACCGTCAGGGACGTGGCGGATGTGAAAGTCATCAACGGCATGCCGGAACCAGCAACACAGTCGGCCGCGCGCAGTCCAGGGAAGCAATCCCCGAGCATCGGCCCGTCCTGCGCATCGTCTGTCGGGCGGCACACCCGTTATGAGAAATCCCGCCGCGCACAACGGTCGCGAGAGATTCCGCGGAAGAACCGGCAAAGTTTCACTGACCCGACCGGACACGACCGCTCACGAGTCCGACCCTCCGGTCTCGTCTCCGAGCATCTGTTCCCAGCGGGTTTTGACGCCGCTGAACAGCCGCCGGACCGTCCGCTCCGAGCAGCCCAGTTCTTCGGCGATTTCCGCCTGCTGGCGGCCCTCGATCCGCAACTGCACCATCTGCCGTTCCTCATCGCTGAGGCCGGACAACAGGTGCTGCAACTGGTCGGTGAACTCGACCACTTCCGCCGGCGTGGGGCCGGCGGCCGCCACGTCAACCGGGCGGGCGTCGCCTCCCGGCCGCGCGTCATCGAGCGGACGTTCGCGGCTCAGTTGACGCTTTTCCTGGTAGTGAAACCGCGCGTGCTGCCGGACTTTCGTGAGGGTGATCGCGCACAGCAGCCGCCACAGGTCGTCCATCGCGCCGAACTCGAACTCCCCTTCGCGGGAACGGCGGAAAAACGTGCGGCAGACCGACTGCACGATGTCTTCCGCGCCGACCCGCTGCCGCAGCGCGGGGGCCATGCGGCTGGCGGCCAGCCGCTGCAGGCCGTCGCCGTAGTGCTGCCAGAACTCGGCGACCACTTCGTCGTTCCCGGCGACAAGTTGCCGGAGCCAGGTTGTCGACCGATCGTCCGCGGCGGCCATGCTGGTTGCCCTCCGCGTTGGTAAGAGGTGCGGTCCGCGTCTGCAGGATATGTGGGGGAGCGTTGTGCGACAATGGCGAGTCGCGAGTTTGCTTGTTCCGCGGCTGCGCATCGCGCCATCGCGGTGCGCGCCTTGTGTCATCCTCAGCTACGCATCAGCCGCGGATGCTGCGTCGCGCGCCTCGCGATGGCGCGATGCGCGGCCGCGGACCAAGGGGCAACAACGTCCGCCTACTTAATCGACGGCGCCGCCTCATCGGTTGCAACCGCCTGCTTCGCCTCCGAGACCAGCCGCCGCACCTCGTCCAGTTGCCCGGCGTATTGCGAGCGCAGTGGTTCGTCCAAGGTCCCGGCCAGCACCTGCTCCAGGTACGGAACAGCCCGTTCCGCAAGCTGTACCGCTGCGTTCCATTCCCGGCGGTGATGATGCACGAACGCCCGCAAATAAAGCGATCGCGCGTACGCCGGCCGGTGATCGGTAATCGACGTGCCGCTGGAGAGCAGCGCGAAGAGCAGGTCCTCGGCCCGCCGCGCAAGCTCCTCCGCCGACTCCCACTCTTCGCCGGCCAGCGCCAGCTCGGCGCGCAGCAGATAGACGCGCGACAACTGTGCGCGGAATTGCGGTTCCTGGGGAATTGTATTCGAGAGTTCCAGCAACGTGCTCTGTGCCTGTGTCGCCGCTGTGACGGCGTCCGCCCGATTCCCGCGGAACGTCTCGGCCCGCGCCAGCACGGACAGCGCCGTGGCGAGGGCGGCCCGGTCTTCAATTTCCGCGTCGCGGCCGATGACCAGCGGTTCCAGCAGCTTGCGGGCTTCTGCGGCATACGCGGCGGCAGCCTCCCACGCGCCGCGGTCGTGTGCGACCTCGGCGCGAGTCAATGTCACGCTCGCCAGCAGCCGGCGGAACTCCGGCACGCGCGGGTTCTCGACTGCCAGTTGATTCAACGTCTCCTGCGCCTGCGCGTACGAGTCGTCAGCCGCTGCCGGATCGCCAAGCAATCCCTGCAACTCGCCCAGCACCTGCCAGGTCACCGCCAGTTGCCGGCGCACCTCCAGGTCTTCGGGCGATTCCTCAGCCAGCCG
>CAZWGW010000417.1:578-6511 GCA_964633565.1 uncultured Planctomycetaceae bacterium | reverse complement strand
CAACAAGATTGCGCCTGGGGGGCGGACCGGCTGGCATACACACCCCGGAGTCTCGTTCGTGACTGTCAAATACGGCGTTGCGACCGAGTATCACGGCGACGATCCCACGACGCCGTCGTACTACCCCGCGGGGACCGGTCTGGTGGAGGAGGCCGGGCGGGTGCATCAGTTCGTCAACGAAGGCACGACTGACCTGGAACTGGTGGCGTTCCAGCTCCTGCCGTTCGGCGCGCCGCGGCGGATCGATGAGCCGGCGCCGTGACCGGGTCGGCTTGCGTCTCTGCACCGAGAGAGTACTGGCCAGGCTGCCGCCCGCGTCCCATCAGGACGCGGGCGGCATGCGCCATGGCCGGGGACACGTCGGCGCGGTCGGCGAGTTCCGCTGACGTTGATGCCATTCGGCAGGCATCTGTGCGGAGGCCGCACTCGGCACAAAGCAACGTCGATCAATCTGTGCCACCTTCCTGTTGACCACTCACTCTTCACGCTCCGCTTGGTCTACGCGCTTGCTGCACATTACGCTTCAGTAATGGACGCGACAAACCCCGAACCCGCCGCACTGCCGCCTGGCCCCAAGTCCCCCGCCGCGTGGCAGCTCCTGCACTATTCTCATTCGCCGCTGCCGTTCCTCGAAGCCTGCGCGCGCCGCTACGGCGACCCGTTCACCGTCCGCTGGGCCGGCTACGGCCGGTTCGTCATGCTGGCCTCGCCCGACGCCGTGCGCGACGTCTTCCGCGGCGATCCGCACGTCCTCCATTCCGGGGAGGGAAACGAGTTCCTCAACTCCACGGTCGGCGAAAACTCCGTCCTCGTCCTCGACGACGAACCTCACGCGCGGCAGCGGCGCGTCCTGCTGCCGCCGCTCAAGGGGGAGCGGATGCGAGCATTCTTCGACGCCATGCAGTCGGCCACGCGGGAGGCCGTGCAATCCTGGTCCGTCGGCCGGACGTTGCCGATGATCGAGCCGATGCAGCAGATCACGCTGCAGGTGATGCTCCAGGTCGTGCTCGGACTGAAGACCGGCGCGGAACTGGACGACTTCGCCGGCAAAGTCCGGCGGGTGCTGGAACTGGGGCGCGGCCGGTACGGGTTGATTCTCGTCAAGGTGCTGCCGGTCGAACTGCTCCAGCGCACGCGCTGCCTGCCGTTCTACCGGCGGCAGCACGAACTGGATCGCGCCCTGTTTGCCTGCATCGGGAAGTGCCGCCGATTGCCCGTTGCGGAACGGGGCGAAAGCATTCTGGCCGACCTGCTGGCGGCCACACACGAGGACGGCCGGCCGCTCAGTGATCAGGAGATTCGCGACGCACTGCTGACGCTGATCTTCGCCGGCCACGACACGACGTCCGTGGCGCTCGCCTGGGCGTTGGAGCAGATCGTCCCCCGCGCGGACGTGACGGAAATGATCACCGACGAACTGCAGCAAACGACCGGCGGCGAGCCGCCGCGCGCCGACCAGTTGAACCAACTGGAGTACCTCGACGCCGCGATCCGCGAGAGCCTGCGCGTGCGCACGATCATGCCGTTCGTCGTCCGGCTGACGAAGGACGTATTCACAGCAGGCGGCCGCGAATACCCGCCCGGCATCATGCTCTGCCCGTGCAATCACCTCGTCCATCGGCGGGAGGACCTGTACCCCGAGCCGGAGACGTTCCGTCCCGAACGGTTCCTGGAGCGGCATTTTGCGGCCCACGAGTGGTTTCCGTTCGGCGGCGGCAACCGGATGTGTCTGGGGATGGCCTTCGCGCTGTATGAGATGAAAGTCGTGCTGAGCTCGCTGCTGGCGACGGTGCGCCTGGCGCGTCCGCCCGGCAGCCGCTCCCTCCCCGTTCGCCGGGGCCTTGCCCTGGCGCCGGACGATGGGGCACAAATGACAGTCGTCGAACGACGGATCTGAGCGACCTACGACTTGCTGCCGAGCGCGGTCTCGGCACAGATGCTGAACGTCAGGCCGAGCGCCACACCCCCCAGCAGGTAGAGCGGGATGGCCTGCTCGACGATGCCGAACGCGAGGCCGGACAGTCCGCAGATCGTCGCGAACACGAAGGAGCGTGAGGACATGGGCGATGCTCCGAAAGTGAAGGGCCTATTGAAACCCTAGCTCGCTCCGGGCGCAGGGCGGGAAAAATCCGGCGACAGGGAAATTTTTCCTGCGACATACAGGTACAGTGCGGACATCCGGCTGCGGTCAATTGCCGCGGCCGAGGACCTGTGTCCCTTTCGGCTGAAGCGTGATTGTGATCTCGACGACCTCGCCGGCAACGAGATCGACGGAGGCATCGCGCCGCAGGAATTGACCCGGAGGCAGATCCAGCTCGGGATGAGCGACGTGAAACGACGCCTGGTTCTCCGGGGGCAGGTTCGCGACGACGGCAATTCCGTCATCGCCCGACGTGGCCTGGTAACGCGGGGACGCGTCGTGTCG
This sequence comes from uncultured Planctomycetaceae bacterium, assembly GCA_964633565.1. Lineage (GTDB taxonomy): Bacteria > Planctomycetota > Planctomycetia > Planctomycetales > Planctomycetaceae > CAZWGW01. Next base: position 4,086 of record CAZWGW010000417.1, on the reverse strand, counting down.
AGACTGATGGCGCGCCAGGTCGCCGCCGCCGGCATCCTCGCGGCGCGATGCGCGCATCCAGCCGGACTGGCTGAAGCCGTCGCCCAGAACCTGGCTGCCGCCTGAAAGCCAGATCTGGTTCGGCCAGAAAGCAACCGTCGCGCCCGAAACGGGAGCGCCGTCGGGACCGACCATTCTGATCCGGCACGAGGTCGTGGGCGTCATCGGTATGGCGACGTCAAGCGCACGTCCCTCGAGGAGGGCCACTTGCGGTTGGGTCCGACGATCCTGCGCCGGTATGACGAAGGGGGGGTGGAGCCGGGCAGCCGACAGGGCCAGTTGCTGCTGGTCGGGTGGCGCCGAGACGAAGCCATCGCAGACGGCAATGACCTGCAGCAGTTCCCCCTGAGGGAACCACCCCAGGTCGAACCGGCCCTGCTCGTCGATCGCGGCCACCTCATGCCAGCTCCAGCGCGCATCGTAGGTCGATTCCTGTCCGCCGTCCTGCGGACCGGCAATCACCATGGCGGTGACCGTGCCGCCGGCCACCGGACGCGGCACGGCGTCGTCGATGGTCCCCGTCACGCGGACGCCGGGCTTCAATCGCACCGTCAGGTCGAGTACGTCGCCCGGTTGTCGCTGGAGGTCGAGCACGTCGCTGAACAGCACCGGCTCGTGCGCGTCGTCCGGGACGTGCACGACGCGCAGGATGCGACGCTGCCTGGCGACCGTCCGTGACACGAGCGTGCCGTCGCCCTTGAGCGTCCATTCGTTGCCGAACGAAGGGCCGCTCAACATGGCGTAGGGGGCCTTCACGAGCTGATCGGTCGTATCGTCGATGGCCCGCACGGCAATCACGACTCCCTCCTCGAGTGGTATCTCTGCCGGCTGGTCGCTGAACGGGCGGTCCGCCCAGAAGACGACGTGGTCAGGATGGTCCACGAGCCACGTCACTGTGCCGGTCTCGACTTCCTCGAACACGTATTTCGGACACGGGACCCGGGCGATGCCGTCGGCGTCCGTCGTCACGGTCGGCGCAGGCCCGAAGGCCTTGTCGTTCCAAGTGTAGTGAGAACCCGGTTCGCGCCGGCAGCGCAGGGCGAAGGGTTTGACGACGGCACCCGCCAAGGGCCGGCCCTGCTGGTCGGTGACGTGGACGGTGGCCGTGAGCATGGGGACCGCGGGCATGGGCGGCGCGGCCGCCGCGGCTCCGGGCGTTGCACCGGCCGCCTTCTCTTTGTCGGGCGCTCCCCCGGGACCGGGACTCGGGACAGCCGTGTCGTCGGGGAGCAGGATCAGGATGGCAAGGGCCGTCGAGAACGCAGGACCGACCGGGTCGACCGCTTCGTTCCAGCTCCCACTGACCATTCGCTGTCCGGTAGCCAGTTCCTTGCGGATGGATGCGAGCCGTTGCTGTTGACGCTCGTCCTTTGCGAGGCGGAGCGCTTCGGCAGCAAAGAAATAGCCATAGAGTCGCCATGTCCGTTCGATTTTCTCAGAACCGTCCAGGTAAGCGGCGAGGCCCGCAGTTCCCCTGTCCAGCACTTGCGGGTTGCCGACTCCGGCCGAGCGCATAGCGGACAAGGAGGCGGCCGTGCACGAAAACGTCCCAACGCCGTTGGGTGCGTATGAGAACCCCCCGGTTACGACTGACTGGCCTGTCGACAGATATGCGCACGCCTTGAGGAGAATATCGTCCGGGACAGCGATACCGCACGCCCTGGCAGCAGCCAACGCGCGCAGTTGACAGGCTGTCTGGGACAGGTCTCCCCATTGGTCTTTCTGTCGAGGGTTGTATCCCCATCCGCCGTCCGCGTGTTGAGTTTCCTGGATGAGCGCCGCGGCCCGTTCCAGAGGTTTCTGGACTTTCTCCCGCAAGCGCTCCGAGGAATGCAGTTCGGCGAGCAGCCAGGTCGCGAAGCCGTGGTCGTACATCGTCCCTTTGGCCCCTTCGAAGTATCCGGCCTCATCCTGCGTCGACAGTATGAAATCGACGGCGCGGTCCACGCGGCCGGGCGTTTCATCGGCGGCGTAAGGGGCAGCGCGGTGCATGGCCAGCGCACATACGGCCGTCAGTCCCACGCGCAGATCATCGTCGCGCCCCGTGGCGAAGGCGCCATTTTCTCTTTGCAGCGAGGCCAGATACTCCACGCCCCTGCGCACCGCTGCCAGTTCCGGGACCTGTGCCGCCAGGATCTTTACTCTTGCTTCCGCTTCGACCAGTGCCTTGCGGACGGCGTCCAATTCGGAGGGGCTCGGCGCCGCGTCCGGGGAGTTCTGCACCGGATCGCGATCGTCGGACGAATGCGCCACCGACGGCGACTCGCTCCCGGTGTGAGGCGCCGTGGCATCGGCACTCGCGAATCGCACGGCGGCAACCAATGCCAGCAGCAGCGTCATTGTGATGACACCGAACGAGCGCACGCGGAGCGACAATCGGCCGACGGCGAACGGTCGATCAAGCCGCCGCAGCCGCTGGCTGATTTCGGACGTCGCCAGCATCGCCACGCCCCCCTCCCACGCCGGCCGCCGCGCGCCGAGCGCGAGCCGGGCGAGCAGCCGCACGTACTGCTGCAAGTCGGTCTGACCGGCGGCAATGCCGTCCGAGACGGTTTCACAGGCCAGTCGATGTGCCCGGCCGGCGCGCCACATCAGCGGATGAAACCAGAGCGCAATCGAGACACAGCGCAGCCATACCGTCCACCACAAGTCACGCCCGGCAACGTGTGCGAGTTCGTGCCCGAGCATCATCCGGATCGCGGCCGCGTCCGATTCCCGTGCCAGCGCTTGCGGCAGCACGATGACCGGCCGCACGAGCCCTGTCAGCAACGGGGACTGGATGTCGTCGCTTTCGCGGACGTCGACACGCCGACTCATTCCGAATTCGGCCGTGAGCTGTGATAGAGAACGCCTGATGTTCTCGGGAGCCGGTGTTGAGCGGCGGACCATGCGCGCGACCGCCCGGACATGGGCGCACAGCCGCCCGTACAACAGCAGCGCCACGGCCAGCCAGAGACCGCACAGCCAGTCCCCCCAGTTCCCGTTCAGCAGCCCGGCCGCAGACAGTGCGGGCACAGACTCGGTGCCTGGTGCAAGACCCTTCGATGTCACGTCCGGCGCCGCATGGCCTTTCCATCGTCCCGGTCCGTCGACGACTGGTGGAGCGGCCATCGCTGGTGCGATCGGCATGTCGTGCAGAAGGGACACCTCAACCGGCTGTTCCGACTGTGCGCTCGGAGCGAAGTGGCTCACGCCCTTTGTGTTGGCAGTCGTTGCGCGCGTCATCGTCGCCACAGTCCAGTTCCAGGCCGGCAGGCCGCAGGCCCACACCGCCGGCAATGCCAGGCCCGCGATCGACGTCCGCCACAGCCAGACCCGCCAGCGCGGATTGGCACGCCCCAGCACGGCATGCAGGACCCAGGCCGTCGCCAGGAGCAGCGTGATCTTCAGCAGCACCACAACGATTGCGGGTGCTTCCGCCAGGTACTCCAGCACGTCGGCCGCGCGCGCCTTCGGCAGCGCCGCGAGG
>CAZWGW010000417.1:0-568 GCA_964633565.1 uncultured Planctomycetaceae bacterium | reverse complement strand
TGGGGACTTCCTTTGACGGAGGGCGATGTAATCGTCGCTCGAAACTTTTGTCACTTCTTCCGGACCGGGGGCGCGGTCGCCGGACCGTCTGCCAGTCGCCGGAGCATGTCAATCTCTTCAGCCGTCAGCTTCTCGGAACGGACCATCTGCAGAATGAGGTCGGCACGTGAGCCGCTCGTAAAGACGTCGGCCATGCGCCGCACCATGCGGCGGAGCTGGCTCTCCCGCGAGACCTTCGCGCGGTAGAAGTAGGCCTTGCCCAGTTTTGTCCGCGTGATCAGCCCCTGCTCCACGAGGCCGCGCAGTACGGAGCGGAGCGTGGCGTTCTCAATCGGCCAGCCGAACGCCGCCTGAATGTCGGCCGGCTTTTTGGCGCCCGCCTCCCACAGGATGCGGAGGGCTTCGGTTTCATTCTGGTTGAGCTGTTCCATCCGGTGGGATCCTGGTGATGTGCGAAAATATCACAGTTCATAGCGTAGTGTCAAGGGAAACTGTGAAAACATCGCACGTAGGTGGATGGAGGGGCCGACGTGTGGCTCCGCCTGTGCGCCCTGCACTCAGCGCGGGG
>CAZWGW010000416.1:0-6520 GCA_964633565.1 uncultured Planctomycetaceae bacterium | reverse complement strand
AGGTCCTGGTAATGCTGACGTGTGGAATTCTGACGGCCGCGGTCCCGGACAGCGTCCGCGCCGGCCGGATTGAAGCCAACCCTGGCAAGCGCTACGGACTGACGGGCGAACACGGTCCCTGGATGATCATGGTGGCCAACTTCCATACGACCGCGGAAGACGGGATCACCAGGGAAGGGAAGTCTCCCGAGCAGGCCGCGGATGAACTCGTGCTCGAACTCCGCCAGCGGGGCATTCCCGCGTATGTGTACGAAATCGAACCCGATTCACAACCGATCACGACACAGGACGCCTACGGCCGACCCGTCCGCCGCAAGAACCTGCGCCGCGTCAAGTCCATCGGTGTTCTGGCCGGGAATTACGACTCTGTTGACGACGACACCGCGCAGCGGACCCTGAAGTGGATCAAGCGCTACGATCCGAAATGCCTCCAGGAAGGGGTCGTCTACGTGCCACGCAAGGACGTCCGCGCCCCGACGGGCGAACGGCAAACGCCACTCACCGCGGCGTTCCTGACGACCAACCCGCTGCTTGATCCCGGGGAGGTGGCGTCCAGAAACATCGATCCCCTGCTGTTGCGCCTCAACCATCGCGAACGGCATTCCTTGCTCGAGAACAAGGGCAAGGTGACGCTGATCGTGGCCAGCTTTGCCGGCAAGGTGCAGGCCGTCTCCGGCCAGTCCGGTGACGAACTCCGCGAGAACCAGGAGACGGGCGGTTTGACAAGTTTCCTCAAGGACAACGACCTTGACGACGCGGCCCAGCAGGCGCGGGCGCTCGTGCTGGCCCTGCGACAGGCGGAACATGTGGACGCCTACGTCTGGCACGACCGGTATGAATCCTGCGTGACCGTCGGCGCATTCAAATCGGAGAACGACCCGGGCATTGCCGCGATGCGCGCCCGCTTCGGCAGTGACGTACCGATCCAGCTTGTCGGACCCGCACAAATCACCGCGAGCCCGGGGAGCGGGTTGAAGTTTCTGGCCGTCGACGGTGCGGGTCGAAAGATCGATCCTGCATCCACGGACCTGTCGCGGAATTCCAACTACCAGGTGTGGGCGTTCGACCCGAACCCGCGGACCATGCGCGTCCCGCGCGCTCGCTGAACCGCGCGACTCCCTGTCATCAGTAATCGAACCACACGCCAAAACCGGCGAGTTGCTCGTCGCGGTCGAAGAACGAATACTGGATCGATTTCCCGTTGTAGTATTGCAGTCCGACCCGCAGGACGTGTCCGGAATCGACCCCGCGCCAGCGCCATCCCGCGAGGACGTTGATTCCGCCGCCGAAGTCGACTTCTTCCCGCAAGTGGGCATTGACGGCTGCGAACGGTGCGCCACCCCGCCAGACGTCGCCGAGCGGCAGATACTGCAGCCCGAACTGGAATTCGAGGGGCTCTGCGCCCCCCTCCGCACTGATCGCATACCCGATTTCGCCGTACGCCTGCAGGTCCCCCGTCAGGTCCTGCGTCACGCCGGCAAGCAATGAGTCGCGAACATAGTTTACGCGTGGAAAACCGGGGTTCAGGAGCAGGAACTCGTCCCCCAGGTGCGAACTGATGTGATAGTAGCCCGCCTTGACGGCGGTCGGTCCCCGACGGCGCGTCCAGAGCAGCCCCACCCGAAAGTCGGCTGCCTCCAGCGCATGGCTGGGAACTTCGGGATCGACTCGCGGCAGCGCCGCGCCTTCCAGGTCGATCTGCCAGCCCTCCGCCCCCCAGGCCCCCCGCGTACCGTGCCGCAGTATGCCGACGCGGCCTCCCAAAGCGACTTCCCAGATCGCGCCACGGTTTCGATCGCTGAGCCGCGTCCATGCGATGCGCGGCTCCTTCTCGCCCGCAAGGTACGAGCGGTAAAGCAGCCCGGACGGCAGAATCTGCCACTCGTACGGACCGCAGACTCCGCCCGGTTCCGTCACTGTTGTGGCCGGCGCCGTCGCCGCGAACGGCGAACCCCACCCGGAGACCGACTGGAACCACGCGGCGTATCGGGCCGGCGCCGGCTCGTCCTGGAGTTGCAGGCCCACGTGCGACGATTCGTCGGCGAACGTAATTTCTCGGCTCAGCCAGACGTTTCCGGGTCGCTCAAGCCCGTCAGCCGTGACGTCGTCCGGCGCGGCCTGACACGCCGCGGCGGTGGCTCCGAGTGATTTCGCGCGCGGTGTCTTCCATCCCGCTCCGCAGTCCCCCTGCAACGCGAGGAAAATGCCCGCCAGCATGACGGCCAACGCCGTCCCGCAGCGCTGCGCGACCAATGTGGATACCCCTCCGTGACGTCGCGATGCGACAATCCCCGGCGCTCCCTTCCGGGGCGGACGCGCCGGTCAGTCCCTGACCAGTGCACGTTCCCGTGACAGTATCGACCCCCGCGGTGCGCCTGTTCGCCGTACGGCGCGTGCCGAACGCAATCGGCGTGTGGAACGAGCCGGACGTGTCAGTTGTTCCGACTGTGACAGAGTGCCAGTTCGGATTACGCCCACCCAACAGCCCGTCAGCCTTGCGCTATCCGCAAAGTCTGTCGGACCATCACGGTCCATGAGGCCGCAGCGAAAGCCACGCCGAGTTCTCAGTCCACCGTCCCCGCCGACGGTGGGAACAGGTCCTGTTCGGGCCAGACCTCGACTTCGCGGATTGCCGCATGCAACTGCTGTTCAATGCCCCGCCCGAGATGCTCGGCATGCCTGCTCCTGCGGGCGTTGAACAGCACGACGAAGTTCCGTTGATCGTGCCGGTGCGCCATCAGGGTGGCCGTGCCGGCCAGCGAGCCGGTGTGCCAGAAATTGACCTTGTCCGGGCCGTCGACTTCAACAACTGAGAAGCCCAGCCCGTAGTAATTCGGCTTGGGCTGTCCTTCGTCGTCGAGCGCGACTTTTCCAGTCGGTCGCTCGAGCATCAGGCTCACGCTCTCGGGCTTGAGCAGCGGAGAGCGCTGCGGATCGTCGAATGTGACGATCAGCCGCGCCAGGTCCACGGCGGAGGCGATCCATCCGCCGTGTGAATCCATGGCTTCGAGAAACCAGCCGCCGTAGGGCCACGGCACCTTGCGTCCCAGGTCCGTGCCGAACACGGATTCCCCCTGTTCGCACTCGTAGTAGCGGACCTCTTCCGGTGCTGCATCGTAGTCGGGATGCGTTTTCCCGATCCGCATGTCCGTAATACCGAGCGGGGCGAGCACGTGCGCGCGGACGTACTCGTCGTAGCGTTCGCCGGACTGCCGTTCGATCACGCGTCCCAGCAGACAGTAACCGTAATTGGAATAGGCGTACTTTTCCCCCGGGTCGAAATCGAGCGGCACACCCAGCATGCAGCGGATCACGTGCTCCGGCGCCGCGGGCGGCTCGACCGCCAGGTCCCTGGCGAACCGCACCGACTGAAACATGGCGTCGAACGATTTGTCACGGTCCCAGCCCCCGGTGTGGTGCAGCAACTGGCGGATCGTGATCAGCTTCTGTCGCTCGTCGAACTTCGCTTCGCCGTCGAAGTGCGGCTCGTAACCCGTCAGGATGTCAAACACCCTGTCGTCCAGACTCAGTTTCCCCTGTTCGACGAGTTGCAGCACTGCGATTGCCGTGATTGGCTTTGAAATGCTCGCGATGCGGAACAGGCTCTGTGCTGTTACGGGACGCCGCTGGGCGACGTCCGCATAGCCGAAGCCGCGGGCATAAACGAGCCGGCCGTGGTCCGTCACGGCCAGCGCAGCGCCCGGGACGCCGTGTTCGCGCAGGAACCCGGTCATCAGCCGATCGAGGCTCTCCAGCTTCGGATCCGTTTCACCCGTGGCGACGCTGTACGGCGCGCGGGATTCACGATACCCCGGCCCGCGCAGCACCCGGCCGGGTTTCGCACCCGTGTATTTTCCGTCTTCCAGGACGACTTCGCCGTTGACGAGGACGAACCTGATCCCTTCCGACGGCTTTTGCGGCTCGGCGAGTGTGGCGCGATCGGCGATGGTGTCGCGGTCGAAGATGACGATGTCCGCCGCCTGTCCCACGGCGATGCGGCCGCGGTCGTACGCCATGATGTCGTTCGCAGCGACCGCCGTCGCCTGGGCGATGGCCCGTTCCAGCGAGATCGCCCCGAGTTCGCGCACATAGCGTGAAAGAATGCGCGGAAACGAGCCCCAGGCGCGGGGATGCGACGCGATCGTTGAGCCACCGGCCGGTCCGACGTCCGTGCAGAAGGAGACGAAGTCCTGCTGCATGAGCTTGATCTTGTTCGCCTCCGACATGCTCTCCGGCATCGCGAACGCGCCCTGCCGGACAATCTCGAAGAACACGTCCCACGGATCCTTGCCGACCGTGCGGGCGATATCCGCCAGCGAGCCGCCGCTGTACTGCCTGTACTCTTCGAGGGCGATATTCCCGAGGTAGACTTTGTTCCAGTCCTGGCCCACGTGCCGGTACCAGTTCTCCCAGCCCGCCTCCGTCTCCATCTCCTTGCGCATCTGCGCCCGTTGATCGGCGTCGTCGAGCTGCCGCCGGAACGCATCGTACCCCTCCACAAAGTGCCGCGGATGGACGAACGCTTCCAGGCCGAGTCCGTTGTTGACGTAGGGGTAAATGTCGGCCGTCACCTGGCGGCCCTCCGCGCGGGCGGCCTTGATCCGGGCGATGGCCTCGTCCACCTTGCCCCAGTTCTGTCGGCCGGCCGTCTTGAGGTGGAAGATATGCACGGGCACCTTGCCGACCTCGCCGATCTCCAGCGCTTCGTCGATCGCCTCGATCAGGCGGTCCCCCTCGTTCCGCATGTGCGTGTAATAGCGGCCGCCGAATTCCCCGACGACGCTCGCCAGCGCGCCGATCTCTTCCGTCGTGCCGTACGTCGCCGGCGGATAGATCAGCGCCGTGGACAACCCGATCGCGCCGTCTTCCATGGCGGAGCGGACGTACGCCTTCATCGCGTCCAGTTCTTCCGGGGTCGGGCGGCGGTCAACCTCTCCCAGAACCTTCCGCCGCACCTGCGTGTGTCCCACGGTCTGCGCCACGTTGACCGGCATCCCCCCCTGTTCCAGCAGCAGAAAATACTCGCCCAGCGACCGCCAGCGGGATGAGGCCTCGCCGCCGGAATCGATCGGGAACGGCGAATGTCCTTCCCCGGCGTTGATCGTCGTGATCCCCTGAGTGAGCAGATTCAGGGCCGCTTCCGGATCGTCGAGAAACGGCTCGCCCGTCTGCCCCATCATGTCGATGAAGCCCGGGGAGACGATGAGACCCGCTGCTTCAATCGTGCGCTCGGCCTCGGCATCGTCGAGCTTGCCGATCCGCGCGATCCGGCCGTCGCGAATGCCGACGTCGGCGATGTACCACGGTGCTCCGGCACCGTCGACAATCCGGCCCCCCTTGAGGAGCAGGGCGAACTTCTCGCCGGCGTTCAACGCCGTTCCAAACAATGTTGCGCACATCATCCAGGCTGCTCCCACCACTCCGATTCGATACCGGCCGCCGTCAATTCGTGTGCCTGTCATGAACGTGCTTCTTGTTCTCATCAGGGTGTGCTGGCGAGTTTCCGCGGAAAACCCACTCTACCGCGTCTTTCCGCGGTCGACCAGCCGCCCGGCGGGCTTCGATCTCCCGTCTTGACCCCCCATTCCGGCCCCGATACGATCCCCGCCCGTTCTGGCGGCAAGTCTGCAAAAATCACTTCCGCGGTCAGGAGGACCACGCGTGGGGCTTCGAAATCTGTACCGGTTCGTGCGCCAGGACCTGCCGAACCTGACGCTGCTCAAATCGCGGAACCGGCGGGTGCACGGACACATCATCACGATGCACCAGTCCGGCAGCCACTGGCTGAACTACATGCTGGCGCTGGGGATGTGCCGGGTCTACGGCGTCACGCCGCCGCAGCATATCGCCGACCGCAGCCTTGTCGGCCGCCCGCAGGACGCGATCGTGCACGCCGGCATTCCGCGGATCGTGCAGTCACACGAGATCCCCAGCCCGCTCGTGCACGCCTTCCCGCTGCCGCGGCTGCTGCGATTTCCGAAATATGTGCTGCTGCTGCGCGACGTCCGGTCCGCGATGGTCTCGCAGTACGAGAAAAAGAAGCACATGGAGCCGTTCCAGCTCTCGTTCTCCGAATACCTCCACAACCGGCGGATCGTGGGGAACGAAATCCGGCGGGACATCTGGCACCGCATGCGGCTGCTGAACGCGTGGGACCGTGACATTCTGCGGCTGCCGCGCGGACAGGTGCTGGTCATCCACTACGAGGACATGAAGCAGGACGCGGCCCGCGAACTGCAGCGGGTGTGGGACTTCTTTTGCTTCCCCGCGCAGTCCCAGCGGTTCTTCGAGGAGTCCGTGACGGCCTCGACCAAGGACCGCATGGCCAAACAGGAGCAGCCCGGAGCAAAAATGAAAGTCGTGCGGGAGTCGGAACGGCACCCGTTCGAATGGTTCAGCGCCGACGACCGCGCGTTCTTCACGGCGACGGTCCGCAGGCACCTCCGCAACTGGTTCGGCTACGACTACAACGACTGGACCGTGCCGTCGCATTCGAACACGCGCGCCGCGTGATCCCCGA
>CAZWGW010000415.1:0-6522 GCA_964633565.1 uncultured Planctomycetaceae bacterium | reverse complement strand
GTCGCGGCTGTGGGAGAATTACGTCTGCCGCAGCCGCGCGTTCTGGCAACACTTTTTCCCCGCGGCCCAACGGACATTCTCCGAAGCGCTCGGCAACGTGTCGCTCGACGAGTTCTACTGGGCGATTAACGACGTGCGTCCGTCGTTCATCCGGGTCGAGGCGGACGAAGTGACGTACAACCTGCACATCATGCTCCGTTTCGAACTGGAGCAGCCGCTCATATCGGGCGACCTGCAGCCGGGCGACGTGCCGGCGGTGTGGAACGAGACGTTCCAACGCTACTTCGGCATGACGCCCCCGGATGATGCGCTGGGCTGCCTGCAGGACATTCACTGGAGCATGGGGGGGATCGGCTACTTCCCGACGTACACGCTGGGGAACCTGTTCGGCGCGCAGTTCTTTGAGCACGCTGATAAAGAACTCGGCGGCCTGCACACGATGTTCGCCCGCGGCGAGTTTCAGCCGCTGAAGGAGTGGCTGAACGAAGACATCCACCAGCGCGGGCTGCAGTACCGGTCGGGCAAGCTGATCGAGGTGGTCACCGGCCAGGCGCTGAGCGCAGAGGCGCTGCTGCGGCATCTGCGCGGGAAGTTCGGGCCGCTGTATGGGGTGTGAAACTCTCGGGCGAACCGGCAGGAGGAAGAAGGAAGGGAACACTGATAACCACTGATTGACACTCATCGGCTGCGTGGACGATCGGGGCCCGTCAATTCGCACGCAGATTTGTTATACTTTCCGCGACCACACAGCCGCGGATGAATATCCGCGGAACAAGCGGCTGAGACGCCCCCGTTCCCGGAACCATCCCCGCATGCGACTCCTCGTCCTCTCGCCTCTTCTCTTCCTTCTCGCCCCCCCCGCCACCGCCGGCGAGTTCGTCTACATCTCCCTCAACGCCGACCATCGCATCGCGGTCTACTCCAAAGACGCAACCAGCGGTGAACTCATGGCGGCAGGTCAGGTCGAAACCGACGGCGACCCAGGCTCGCTCGCTGTCGATCCGCATCGGCGATTCCTGTTCGCCGCGCTCCGCACCACGAAGCAACTCGCCAGTTACCGCATCGACGCCGATTCGGGCGCCCTGACGCACATCTCAACCACAATCGCAAAGCAGGACCCCGCCTACGTCACGACCGACCGCACCGGCCGTTGGCTGCTCTCGGCCTACTATGCCAGCGGCGAGGTGTCGGTGCACGCGATCGACGAGACGGGCCGGCTCGACCCGGAGGGGACCTGGTACACGACAGCGGAAAAGGCACATTGCATCCTCCCCGAGCCGACGAACTGGTTTGTATTCGTCCCGCACACGGCCGCCGAGGCGATCTTTCAGTTCCACTTCGACGAGCAGTCCGGCGCGCTGACCCCGAACAAGCCGGCCGTGCTGCAGACGCCGCGCGGTTACGGTCCCCGGCATATTGTGTTTCACCACAAGCTCAACGTCGCCTACGTCGACAACGAGCAGGGGAGCAGCGTCTCACGGTACGTGATGGACCGGTACCGCGGCACGCTCACGCCGCGAGATACGGTCGCGACGCTCCCGCCCGACTTCACCGGCGAGAACTCGAACGCCGACCTGCGGCTCACGCCCGACAGCCGGTTCCTGTACGTCTCGAACCGCGGCCACGACAGCCTGGCGGGATATGCGGTGTCGGAGTCAGACGGCCGATTGACGCCCATCGGGAACTTCCCGACGGAAGCGACGCCGCGGTCGTTTCACATCGACCCGACCGGCACATTTCTCTATGCAGCGGGGCAATCATCGGGCAAACTGGCGGCATATCGGATCGACGACGCGTCCGGCAAGCTGGACCGGTTTGCCACCTATGACGTCGGTCAGGCGCCGTGGTGGGTGCTGGTCGCGGAGACGGGACAGCGGATCGCGGCCGTCGAATCGTCGACGAAGTGAAACAACACTGTCGCCGGCCTCAGTGAGGCCGGCCGGTTGGTGAGTTGGCCATTGTTGCCCGTCGTTCCGGCCTCACTGAGGCCGGCGACCGAGTGCGACAGGCCGCCGTATTGAGAACTGCCGACATGTACGCCGCTCGCCTGTTTGCCGCCGCCTGGCTGATGCTCGCCCTCCCCGCCTGGGCGCCAGCGCAAGAGTTTGTGCCCAACTACGACGAGGATCAGGTCCCGAAATACACGCTCCCCGATCCGCTGGTATTGAGTGACGGCACAAAGGTCACCGATGCGGAGACGTGGCGCACAAAGCGGCGGCCCGAAATCCTGCGGCTGTTCACCGAGCAGGTCTATGGCAAAAGCCCGCCGCGTCCACAAGAAGTCCCTTTTGAAGTCACATCCGTCGACGACAACGCCCTCGGCGGCAAGGCGATCCGCAAGGAAGTCAACGTCTGGTTCACCGGGGACAAGACCGGCGCGCCAATGTCGGTGCTGATGTTCGTCCCCAAGACAGGCCGCCCGGTCCCGGCCTTTCTGGGGCTGAATTTCAACGGCAACCACGCCGTTCATCCCGACCCGGCGATTACGCTCAACACCGGGTGGTTCCGGGATAACCCGGAGCAGGGGTACGTCGACCACAAGGCGACCGGGAAGTCCCGCGGTTCGGAAGCCAGCCGCTGGCAGGTCGAGATGATCGTCGACCACGGCTACGCCCTCGCGACGGTTTATTACGGCGACATCGACCCGGACTTCGACGACGGCTTTCAGAACGGCATCCATCCGCTGTTCGGGAGTTTCGCCCGCACCCAGCCGGCCCCCGACGAGTGGGGTTCGATCGCCGCCTGGGCCTGGGGGCTGAGCCGGGCCCTCGACTACCTGGAGCGCGACGCCGATATCGACGCGAAGCACGTGGCGGTGATCGGACACTCGCGGCTGGGCAAGACGGCGCTCTGGGCCGGAGCGCAGGACGAGCGGTTCGCCCTGGTGATCTCGAACAACTCCGGCTGCGGCGGGGCGGCGCTGAGCATGCGGGCGTACGGCGAGACGGTGCAACGCATTAATACATCGTTTCCGCACTGGTTTTGCGACAACTTCAATGCATACAATGCGAACGAAGGGGCGCTGCCGGTCGACCAGCATGAACTGGTCGCGCTGATCGCGCCCCGGCCCGTGTACATCGCCAGCGCCGTGGAGGACCGGTGGGCGGACCCCCGCGGCGAGTTCCTGTCCGCATACCATGCCGATCCGGTGTACAGCCTGCTCGGCGCGGACGGCCTGGGAACGACGAGCGATGCCATGCCCGATGTGGACGCGCCGATCAACTCCGGAACGATCGGTTACCACATTCGGACGGGCGAGCACGACGTCACGAGCTATGATTGGGAGCAGTACCTGGGATTTGCCGACCGCCATTTTGGACGTCAGTAAGGGACCCGCCCGCAAAGGACATGCGCTGGACGTCCGCTCCACCTTGACTGGGAGAGCAAGACCTTGACAGGAAATGGAATTCAGACCGGCGACTGGGTGATCTATCGCAAGACCAAGTTCAGCACGCACCCCGGCCCGCGTGCGCAGAACGTGCTGCCGGCCCAAAACGGTGACGAATACGCCTACACCGTCGACAAGTTCTGGATTGTCGTCGAGGTTCGCGGCGACGGCTCGCTGCTGCTGAGGACCCGGCGCGGCAAGGAACATACCGTCCGGGCGTCAGATCCAAACCTCCGCAGGGCGAACTGGTGGGAGCGCTGGCGGTTCCGCGAGCGGTTTGAGTCGATCGGCGGCAATTCGGTGGCCCCGTCGCCTCCGGCGAAACAGCACCAGCCCGCGACATGATTCCGCGAGCATTCCTGGCGATCGCGATGGTCTGGCTCGTGGCGCCTGTCGCACGCCTGGCGGCAGAACAACCCACGTCACCGCCGAACATCCTGATTATTCTCGCGGACGATCTCGGCTACGGCGATCTCGGCTGCTGTGGCGCGTCGGACCTGCGGACGCCGCATATTGACCTCCTCGCGAGTGAAGGTCTCCGCTTCACAAACTTCTACGCCAACTGCCCCGTCTGTTCGCCGACACGAGCGGCGCTGCTGACCGGCCGCTATCCCGACATGGTCGGCGTTCCCGGCGTCATCCGCACGCATCCGGAGAACAGTTGGGGCTGGCTCGATCCCGGAGCAGTGGTGCTCCCGTCGTACCTGAAGCCGGCCGGCTACCACACGGCCATCCTCGGCAAGTGGCACCTCGGGCTGGAGTCGCCCAATACGCCGCGGGAGCGCGGCTTTGACCACTTTCACGGGTTTCTGGGGGACATGATGGACGACTACTACCATCATCGCCGCCACGACATCAACTACCTCCGCGAGGACGATCAGGCGATCGATGCTCAAGGTCATGCGACGGATTTGTTCACCACCTGGGCCTGCAACTACCTGAAATCGCGGCAGTCAGAGAATCAGTCGTTCTGCCTGTACCTCGCGTACAACGCCCCCCACACGCCGATCCAGCCTCCCGACGACTGGCTGGCGCGGGTGAAGCAGCGGGAGCCGGACATCACGGAGAAGCGCGCCGGCTTGGTCGCCCTCATCGAACATCTCGACGACGGTGTGGGCCGCGTACTGGAAGCACTTGCCGCATGCGGATTCGCCGATTCAACAATCGTCGTGTTCACGTCCGACAACGGAGGGCAGGTCGACGTCGGCGCCAACAATGGTCCGCTCCGCGACGGCAAGCAGAGCGTCTACGAAGGGGGTCTGAAGGTTCCCGCGATCATCCGTTGGCCCGGCCACGTCGCGCCCGGCACAACGACGGAATTCCGGGCGATGTCGATGGACATCCTTCCCACGCTGCTGGACGCCGCGGACCTCCCGCCGGCAAGGTCAATCGACGGCGTCAGCTTCCTGCCGACGCTTCTTGGTCGCGACCAGCCTCCGCTCCGGGAGGATTGGTTCTTCCGCCGACGTGAAGGGGGCAATCAGTACGGCGGCAAGACGATCGAGGCCGTGATCCGCGGCGACTGGAAACTGCTTCAGAACAGCCCGTTCGCGCCGCTGGAACTGTACAACCTGCGGGACGACCCGCGGGAACAGACCAATCTCACGCAGCAGGAGCGGCAGACCTTCGATCAACTCTGCGCCGTGCTGCGCCGTCAGATTCAGCGGTATGGCAGTGTGCCGTGGCAGAAGGCCGATGTGGAGTAACGGTTTCCCATGTCGGATTCATGGGGGTCAGCAGGAGCGCTGATGAATGGCGAGCGAGGATTTGTCGCGGTTAGTTGTCTGTCGCGGCGGGCGAGATAGAATTCAGGTTGGCAGCGCGACTTGCGGTCTGCCGTCGGCGCGCTCCAAACCTCAAGCATCAAGCTATGAACCCCGAATTCTGGGCGATCCTGCTGCTGGTGATCGGTTGCGGGCTGATCGTGGCCGAAGTGTTCATCCCCTCCGGGGGGACGATCCTGGTGTTGTGCGTGCTGTCGTTCGTGGGGGCGGTCTGGTTCGCGCACAAGGCATGGTGGACGACGTCTCCGGGTTATTTCTGGTCTTTCATCGTGGTGATGCTGCTGCTGATACCGGGGATCATCATCGGCGTGTTCCGGGTGCTGTCGAATACGCGGGTGGGCGACCGGATTCTGCTGGCTGCACCTGATTTGCAGGACGTGACGCCGTATCAGGCGGAGCAGGCTCATCTGTCGCAGTACATCGGCCGGACCGGAACCACATTGACGCTGCTGACGCCCGGCGGGCTGGTCACCGTGAACGGTGAGCGGCTGCATTGCGTTTCCGAGGGGATCATGATTCCCCCCGGAACGGATGTCGAAATCGTGGAGGTGCGCGGCACGCGGGTGCTGGTGCGAATACCATCCACGGCAGCCGGCGCAAACCCTCCGCCGACGGCCGAAACCGAAGCATTCCTCACCAGCGCGTCGGAGGCCCCGCGCGCCCCCGCGCCGCTTGACTTCGATGTGCCGCAAGGTTAAACCGCATTCGGGGATGGAGTCGGTTTGTGCTCCGACTGCACGCCCGCGAGCGAGCGGTCGCCCGATCAATCGTTCGAACCAGCAACCCCTGTCCAAGAGGGGAGATTCTCACCCATGACACTACCGTTGGCGCAGGGGGGCCAGGTGTTTGTCTGGCTCGTGGTGGCCGTTGCGGCCGTCTTTGTGCTGATCTTCATGGCCGTATTCGCCCGATTCTTCGGGTTGTGGATCCAGTGCAAGATGACGCGGGCGGGGGTCACATTTCCCAACCTGGTCATGATGACGATCCGCAAAGTCAATCCGACCGTGATCGTGCGGAGCAAGATCATGGCGGTGCAAACGGGGTTGACCGAAGCGTATCCCAATCTCACCACGCGCGCGTTGGAGGCCCATTATCTGGCGGGCGGAGATGTGCCCAAGGTCATTCGTGCGCTGATTGCGTCACACAAGGCGCGGCTGGACATGGACTGGCAGGTCGCGCAGGCCATCGATCTGGCGCCTCCCTTCGCGCAGGTCATAGGCGATTTTTCTGGCCCTGGCCAGCTCTTCGATCTCGTCGGATTCCGCGTCGAGAAACTTGATCTCCGCTTCGAGGTTCGGCAAGCTCCGCGCCGCCGAATCGCGGGCGGCTATCAGAGATTGATGAAGCTGT
>CAZWGW010000414.1:0-6538 GCA_964633565.1 uncultured Planctomycetaceae bacterium | reverse complement strand
GGAACTGGTGCGGATGATCGCCGCGCTGCGCCACTACGAAGCGTCACAGCGCGCCATGCGCACCATTGCCGAATCGGTCCAGCAGAATACCGCACCACGCTGAGGAATATCGCTGATGTTGCGTGCACTCTATACCAGTGCCACGGGCATGAAGGCCCAGGAGCTGATGATCGACAACACCGCCAACAACCTGGCCAACGTGAATACGACCGGGTTCAAGCGGAGCATGCTGGAATTTGCCGACCTGCTGTACTTCACGCAGCGGCAGCCCGGCGCAGACGTGGGGCAGGGGCAGCCGCTCCCCACCGGGTTGCAGATCGGCAGCGGCGTGCGGCCCGTCGGCACTACCAGGATTTTCACGCCCGGCGTCTTCGCGCAGACGCAGAACCCGCTGGACGTGGCGATCGAAGGGGACGGCTTCCTCAAGGTGCTGCTCCCCAACGGAACGTTCGGCTACACACGCGACGGCGCATTGCACATCGACAACAACGGCCGGATCGTGACCGGCGACGGCTACGCGGTCGATCCCAGCTTCTCGCTGCCAACCGACATCAGCTCGCAGTTTGTCGGCATCGCGCCGGACGGTACCGTGACGATCAACCGGCCTGGCCAGCCCAGCTCGCAGGTCGGGCAGTTGCAACTGGTGCGGTTCGTCAACCCGGCCGGACTGCGGAGTGAAGGGGGCAACTTGTACTCGCTGACGACGGCCTCCGGACCGGAGCAGCAGGGGGTGCCGGGCAGCATCGGCTTTGGCCTGCTGAGGCAGGGCTTTCTGGAAGGGTCCAACGTCGAGGTTGTGACGGAACTGATCTCATTAATCACGGCGCAAAGGGCCTATGAGATCAACTCCCGCGCCGTACGCGCCGGGGATGAGATGCTGTCCGTGACGAGCGATATTGTGAGGTAATCCTGATGCCGGTGCGTCCTCAATCCCGGACCCGGGCTGGCTGCGGTCTGGCATGTTTGCTGGTGTGCCTGGCGAGCGGGGCCTCTCCGCCGCCCGGAAGCGACGGCGGTGTGGCGCGCGTGCTGATCCGGGTGCGCGCCCTGCAGGTAGCCGGCCGACCGGTGGTGCGGCTGGCGGACATCGCCGATCTGACGGAAGGGCCCGCTGATCTGCGCGCCGAAATCGCCAGACTGGACGTGGCCGAACTCGCCTCGGACTCTCCCGCGGTTGTGGTCACGCGGACCCGCATCCTCGCGCGGCTCGCCGTGGCGGGCATTCCCGGCACCGGCTATCGAATCAGCGGAGCGGAAAGCACGTTCGTCGGTTACCGGCCGCAACGCGCGCCGGACGAGGCGGTGCTGGCTGCCGCCCAGGAGCAATTCGCGGCCCGGTTCGGCGTCGCGATCGATGACGTGCGCGTGCAGTTGCAGGGTCATCTGCCGCAAAACCTGACCGATGCACTGAGCCAGGGTATGCAGCCGGAGTTGGTGGTGACGCTGCCGCCGTCGGCCCCGCTGGGCAACGCCCAGGTCACGGCGCAGGTGCGGATCGCGGAACACACGCGGCTGGTCAGCGCGTCGCTGGCGGTGTCCGTGGAACTGCGGCAGCGGGTGCTTGTGGCCCGCCGGCCTCTGCCCGCCGGAACACGGCTGACCTCCGCGGACGTCACCGAAGAGGAACGATTTCTGTCGCAGCCGGCCGAACGGTTGTCGGCAGCGGAGGTGGCGGATCGGATCACACGTCGCGCGCTCGCGCCGGGCGAGTTGTTATCGAGCCTGACGCTGACAGAACCCCGGCAAGCCGCATCGCGACCTCTGCTCCGTCCCCAAGATCGCGTGAGCCTGGTCGCCCGCACGGCAACGCTCAACGTGACGTTGTCCGCGGCGGAAGTGCTGCAGGCCGGCAGCGAAGGGGACATGATCCGCGTGCGGAACACGACCTCAGGCAGAATTGTCGTCGGCCGCGTCGTCAGCGCCGACGTAGTGGAAATCCCCCTCTAGCAGAACGCCGCGATGACGAATCGAGCATGCATGCTGTCTCTCGGGCTGCTGGCGGCGGTAACAGCGGTGCCTGCGCGCGGCGAGTCGCTGTGGGCGCGGCGCGACGTCGGCAAGGCGTTCCTTTTCTACGACACGCTGGCCCGTCACGTGGGGGACACACTGACCGTCGTGATCAGCGAAAACACCGACGTGCAGAACCAGGAGCGACGCGCCATGAGCAAAGACACGGCCAGCGACCGGCAGTTTCAGTTGGACTCCGAGACGGGGGGCGACCTCGGGATGTCGGCCGCCAATGCCGACTTTTCGATGGACTCCTCCACAAACCGCTCTTTTGACGGCAACGCGACATTTCAGTCGGAACAGGAGTTTGTAACGAATGTAACCGTGTCGGTGGTTGACGTGCTCCCCAACGGCTACCTCGTGGTTGCCGGCCGACGGCAGGTCTTCGTTTCGGGAGACCGGCGCATGCTTGCCATCTCGGGCGTGGTGCGGCCGTACGACGTCTCACCCAGCAACACGATCGCGTCCCGGTTCATCTCGAATCTTCAGATGAGCTACGACTCGGAAGGGCCGGAGCAGCGCTACACGCGCCGCGGCTGGCTGTCGCGCGTCATCGATCGCGTGTGGCCGAACTGACGGCCGGCCCAGTGCCATCGTCCGGGTAAACAGAACACGCACAGCCGCAGACTGGCAGGACAATCATGACGTCTCCCCCGTTCAACATGCGTCGCAGAAAGCCGCTGCACGGGACGGCGCCGTTCTGGATCGTCTTGTATTGTGCGGTCACCGCCGGTGCGGCAGACGTACGGATCAAGGACATCTCCACCATCGAGGGTCGGCGGATCAACCAGTTGACAGGCGTCGGCCTCGTGACGGGTTTGAAGGGGACCGGAGGTCAAACCCCTGCCACGCGCGAGTTTGCGCTGAATCTGCTGCAACGGATTGGCCTGCGCACCGACCCACAGCTTCAGGCGAACATCCGCAACGACTCCAAGGTCCGGACCAACAACCTCTCGGTCGTCACCGTGACGGCTGAACTGCCGACGGAGAAAAGGCCGGGAAGCAAGATCGACGTCACCGTTGCGGCCCTCGACGACGCCACCAGTCTGCAGGGGGGCATTCTGCAGTTGACGCCGCTGTTCGGAGTGAATGACGAAGTGTATGTCGTGGCGAGCGGGGCGGTCTCGATCGGCGGAGGGTTCAGCTTCGAAGGCGACGCGGCCAGCGTGCAGAAGAACCATCCCACGAGCGGCCGCGTGCCGATGGGGGGCGTCGTCGAACTGGAAACGTGTTCTGCGATCGGCGAGCAGGGGTTCATCCGCTTGCTGCTGGGAGACCCGGACTTCGCGACTGCGTCGCGGACGGCGGCTGCCGTGAATGAATTCGCACCGCGGGCGGCCCGCCCAATCGATGCGGGAACAGTGCACGTCACGGTTCCGGAGGAGTTCCGCCAGGACGTGCCGCAATTCATCGCCGCCATTGAGGAACTGATCGTGCAGCCCGACGGCAAGGCGGTCGTGGTGATTAACGAGCGCACGGGGACTGTGATCGTCGGCGAGCACGTGCGGCTCTCCCGCGTGCTGATTACGCACGCCAACCTGGCGGTGTCGACGGCGGAATTCCCGCAAGTCTCGCAGCCCGCGCCGTTCAGCCCGCGGGGCCAGACGGTCGTCGTTCCCCGTTCCCAGGTGGACGTGTTGGAAGAGAACAAGCCGGTCAATGTCCTGGAGGAATCCGCCACGGTGGCCGAATTGGCCCATGCGCTCAACGCGCTGGGTGTCACCCCCCGAGACATGAGCGCGATCTTCCAGGCATTGAAGTCGTCCGGAGCATTACAGGCCGAATTGCGGTTTGAGTAGGGCGCGCCGTGACAGATGACTGGCAGGGCCTCACGACAGGGATTGACGCAATGAACATTTCAGCGCTGAGTTCGCACCTGAGTCCCACTCCCGACATCCACTCGCTCGCGCGGGGCCTCGACGCCAGCCATCCGGAGCGGTCCGCGGAAACGGCCCGGCAGTTCGAGGGCCTGTTTGTCTCGATGCTGCTCAAGGAATTGCGGCAGTCGGAGGACGACGGCGGGCTGTTCGCCGGAGA
This sequence comes from uncultured Planctomycetaceae bacterium, assembly GCA_964633565.1. GTDB lineage: Bacteria > Planctomycetota > Planctomycetia > Planctomycetales > Planctomycetaceae > CAZWGW01. The sequence goes on along the minus strand of CAZWGW010000414.1, from coordinate 2,494 downwards.
CGCCTCTGATACCTACGGGGCGCTATTCGATCAGTTCATGGGTCAGCACCTGGCCCAGCAGGGCGCGTTCGGCATTGCAGACCTGGTTCAGCGACACGTGACGGACGGAGCGGCGACATGATCGGCGACGACACGGATGATCCGGGGCGGATGGCATCACTGTGCGGGGAGGTCGTGCGCCGCCATCTCGCCGACGAAGAGCACTGGCTGCGGACAAGCCAGGCGCTGCTGTGTGAGCTGCGCGACGCGGTGGCCGGTTACAACCTCGCACACATCGCCCTGTGCGTCCAGCAGCATCGGGCGCATGAAGCGGACGGGGCGGAACTTCAGTCGCGCCGCACGGCGCTCCGCTCACAGTTGTCAGCCTGGCTGTGCCGCCCCTCCGCACAGGTCACGCTGAGCCGGGTGCTGCCGCACCTGCCCGACGAGGAACGCGCGCTCATCCGCACGCAGCGTCAGGCGTTGATCGTGCTGGCCCGCGACGTTGCGCAGTTGCAGCGGGAAACCCAGGAACTGCTGCTGCACGTGCATCACGTTTCGCAGGCAATTCTGAGCGAAGTGTTCGGCGGGCAGGCGGCAGGCACCCGTTATGCCGCGGACGGCGAGCTGCGCGTGCCTGCATCCGCGACGGCCCTCGAGCTGAGGAGTTGACGCATGTCGCTCATCAACACCGGGCTCAATGCACTCCAGGCGAACCAGGTGGCCCTGCAGGTCATCTCGAACAACATCGCGAACGCCAACACGCCCGCGTACCATCGCCAGCAGGTCCGCCTGCAGGACCGGCCGCCGGACCAGTACCTCAATTACCAGATCGGGACCGGGGTCGAAGTCGCGCAGATCAAACAGATCCGCGACGGCGTCCTCGAGCAGGCCCTCGCGCGGAATGCGTCAGACCGCGCCGACGTCGCCGCGCAACTGCAGACGCTGCGCGCGATCGAGACGCTGCTCACTCCCCGCGAGGGTTCGCTGCACGAGAGACTGCGGGCGTTCTTCGATCAGGTGGAGGCGCTTTCGGCGCGTCCGGCGGATACGTCGCTCAAGGCCGGCGTCGTGCAGGCCGGGGCCGACGTCGCCGACGAAATCAACCTGATCTTCAATCAACTGACCCGCATCCGCACGCAACTGGACCAGCAGATCGACGATGCCGTGCAGCAGGTCAACGACCTGACGTCGAAGCTGGCCGCCCTGAACGACGAGATCCGGATTGCCGAGGCCAAAGGCCTCAATCCCAACGACCTGCGCGACCGGCGCGACCAGCTCATCGGCGAACTCTCGGGCCTGGTCGACGCCGTGACGTGGGAATCGGCCGGCCAGCCGGACGTCGTCGCGTTTGCGCGCGGCGCCGCGTTCATCGGCCGGGAGGCGCCGGTGCTGGAAACGGTCATCGGACCCAACGGGCAGGTCCAGGTCCGCCTCGCGGGAACGACGGAAGTGCTCGACTTCGCCGGCGGGACGCTGGGGGGCCTGCTCAGCAGCCGCAATGAGATCGTCGCACAGTTCGAGCAGCGGTTGCAGGCATTGGCGAGCGCGTTTGTCCGCGGCGTCGACCAGGTGCAGGCCACGGGGCTGGCGGACGCCGGTGGGCTGACGCGTGTCGAATCGACGCGCGCCGTCGCCGACGTCACGGCGCCCCTGGCGGAGGCCGGCACGGCGTTTCCGGCGTCGGCGGGCAATTTGGTCATCGCCGTCACCGACCTGGCGACCGGCAACCGCACGCTGACGTCGCTGCCGGTCGACCCGGCCGTCGATTCGCTGCAAGACCTTGCCGCGCAGATCAGCTCCATCAGCCATCTGCAGGCAGTGGTTGATGCGGCGACCGGCACGATCGCGATCACCGCCGAAAGTGGATACGCGTTTGACTTCACGGGCCAACTGCAGACGATCCCGGACACGTCGGGCATCACCGGCACGAGCGTCCCGCAGTTCGCGGGGGCCTACGGCGGGACTTCGAACTCTGCGTATCAGTTTACAGTCACTTCGGGGGGAACGGTCGGAGTGACGCCCGGGCTCCTCGTGGAGGTCCGGGACGCGAGCGGCGCGCTGATCACCACACTTGACGTCGGCGCCGGCTATGCGGCCGGCACTGCACTCACAGTCGCAAACGGAGTGTTGGTCCAATTCTCCGCAGGGGACCTGAACGCCGGAGACACATTCCCGTCGGCATTCGTCGGACAGCCCGATGAGCCAGGGCTGCTGTCGGCCCTCGGGATACTGACGTTCTTCGACGGCACGCACGCCAGCGGTTTGAGCGTGCGGCCGGAGTTGCTGGCCGACCCGACGCTGCTGGCGACGTCGATCAGCGGCGACCCGGGAGATGCGCTCAACGCGCTGCGGCTGCTGGCCCTGCGCGATGTCGCCACGTCCGGCGACCCGCCCGTCCCGTTTGAGGCACACCTGGCCGAGACGACGGCGCAGATCGGTGCGCAGGTCAGCGCCGCCGACGCGAGGAGCAGCAATCTGGAGGTCGTGGGCAACAGCCTGCAGGCCGAACGTG
>CAZWGW010000413.1:3617-6589 GCA_964633565.1 uncultured Planctomycetaceae bacterium | reverse complement strand
GGAGTCGGCCGGCACTGGCCAGGTCCGGATATACAGCAGCAGGAGGGCAACCACAATCAGACTGGGAACGAGCGACGCCGCCAGCCAGATGCGGCGCGCGGCGTGCTCGTGCAACGCCGCCTCCGCGCCACTTTTCACCTCGGCTGTCACTTTGAGCCCTTCGTCGAGCGCCTTTCCCAGCGGATCGGGATTGAAGGTGTGTACCTGTGTCCGTGCGTCGGTGAGTGCGTCAAAAGCCTGTCTCAGGTCGAAGCGGGGGCCGCGGACTTCCATACCGAGACGTTCGGCCTCAGCGACGAGTCGTTCGGACTCATCGATCTCCTGTTTGAGCTGGTCCAGACGTTTCCGCATGGTGCGGGCGACTTCAGCGCCGGCCAGCGTGGCGCCGTACCTGGGATTCTCGGGATTGTGGCAATTGAAGCACAGTTCGTTGCGCTGCATGCCGAGCAGTTCGTCGGTCGGTTGGCCGATCAGGTGTTTCCCGTGGCAGGCGGCGCAGCCGGGGAGTCCGACTTCTTCGAACTTATGCTGCATCCGGGTGTCGGCAAACAGGCCGGCAATCTTTCCGTGGCAGGTGCCGCAGGCGTGGGCGACCGACCCGACTTCCGGCGGCAGCGCGCCGTGATTACCGTGACAATCATTGCAGGCCGGGGCACTCAGGTCCCCCTTGTCCATCAGGGCCCGGCCGTGGACGCTCTGCCGCCACTGTTCATACTGATCATGTCCCAGCGGCCGGCCCTCGTAGGTGCGTCCCGCCATCCGCTTCTCATCGGCGTGGCAATGGGCGCACATCTCGGCCACGTGCGTCGGGTAGACGCGGGAATTCGTATTCCTGACAGCCAGAATGCCGTGGCCGCCGTGGCAATCGACGCAGGTGGCGACAACCTGATCGACCTCGGGATTCTCGCCCTCCGTGCTGGCTTTCAGCCGTCGCCCGTGGCCGCTGCTCCAGTATTCGGCCTCCTGGTCGGTGCGGGCCGAGGGGACGAATTGCCGCATGTAGTCGATGTCGGAGTGACACCAGCCGCAGAAGCCGGGGACGTCGGCGCGCGACACGAGGCGGTGAAACTCGGGGTCATCCCGATGATTCTTGTAGTTGTCAAGCGTCGGACTCCCGCCGTGACAATCGTGGCACCGTAGTCCGGCCTGCCAGTGCACATCGCCGGCGAGGTCTGACAGTTTGGCCAGCGGAGTCCCCTCCGTCCACAGGTCTCCCCCTTCAAAATGGCACATCGCGCAGGTGTATTCTTCGGGCAGTTCCGCGCCGCCGGCAGCCGGGGTCTGGCCGCGAGCGGGCGAATCCGCCAGGCCAGAGCCGAGAAGGGCGAGCACTGTGAAAAGAGCCACGATTCGGGACATGACGCTGTTCATCCGAGCGACTCCCAGACTGATGTAGCCGCCAGCACGAGTCCGGTCACCGTCAGCATGCCGTACAGTGCGCGTCGCCGGCCGCTGCCCGGGTCAGTGAAGGGGAACAGCAACACGAGGATCACCAAAGTCTGGATCGCGCCCAGAATGACCCGCAGCGCGGACTGGCCGGCCGCGGGGAACCAGGCCCAGGCCGTCATGACGATGAAGAACGCAACCGACAACGCCGCGAGAACGTTGAGGACGCGCCGGATGCGCTCGCCCCGCTCCACAAACGGCACCACCAGCACGACGACTCCGCAGAACCCGAAGAACAGGATCCCCAGCGTTTCCCCTTCGAACGGCCCGATGTGCGGAGGGATCAACTTTAGCGCCTGAAACATGAACAGGAAGTACCACTCCGGCTTGATCCCCTCGAACGTGGACGCAAATGGATCCGCCTTTTCACCCAGTTCCCAGGGGAACAGGGCGGCCAGAGCCGCCAGGAGCGCGAGCGCGAGGTACCAGCCGACCATGTCGCGCAGGAGGAACTGCGGGACAAACGGCATCGAGGCGATCCGCGACACGCCGCCCAACCGCTGCGCTTCGCGGTCCGGTATGCTCATGCCATGCTTCTGCACGAGGTACAGATGCACGCCCAGCAGGGCGAAGGCCGCCATGGGAAAGACGACGACGTGCAGGGAGTAGAAGCGGGCCAGCGTATCACCGGTCACATCTTCCCCACCCCGTGCCAGCAACAGCAGTTGTTCGCCGATCAGTGGGACCTGGCCGACGATGGCCGTCCCGACCCGTGTGGCGAAGAACGCCAACTGGTTCCACGGGAGCAGGTAACCACTGAAACCGAACGCCATGAACAGGCCCAGCAGCAGGACACCGGTAACCCAGGTCAGCTCGCGCGGCTTGCGGTAGGCGCGGGCCATGAACGTCGTGAGGAGGTGCAGCAGCAGGACGCCGATGAGCAGGTTCGCACTCCAGGAGTGGGCCGAGCGGATGAGCCAGCCGAAATCGACCTCGGTCACGATGGCCTGCACGCTCTCGAAGGCCTGATCGGGCGACGGTTTGTAGTACAGGGACAGCAGGATGCCCGTGACGATCTGGATCAGGAACAGGAACAGGGCCATGCCGCCGAGGTAATAGAACGGCGTGCAGCGGTGGAGGGGGACGTGTTTCTTGTGCGCGAGAGCCTGCAGCGCATCGAGACCCAGCCTCTCATTGAGAAATGCCAGGACCTGCTGTCGGCGATTCACCTGGAAGGACCTCTCATGTCTCGCGCGAAACGACGATCTCCTCTGCCCCCGGCTCGCCACGGAGAATCACCTTGTAGGCGGTCAGTGGACGCGGCGGAGGACCGGAGACATTCCGTCCGTTCATGTCGAAAACACCGGAGTGGCAGTTGCAGAACAGGTCACCCTTGTCCGCACGGTGCTCGACCGTGCAGGCCAGGTGCGTGCAGATCGCGTCGAACGCGTGAACGTCATCGGCAAGCAGTTGTTCTCCCTGGGCCAGTCTCCGCTCCCCCTCCGGGGTCAACACGACAAGACATGGCCTGCCACCGAAGTTGAACGGGTTGTCTTTGGTGGTGCGGATCTCTTTCACCGTGAAGG
>CAZWGW010000413.1:0-3607 GCA_964633565.1 uncultured Planctomycetaceae bacterium | reverse complement strand
CCGCAGGAAACGGACCACCGGGTAGAAGACGGCCACCATCGTGACGGAAACGGCGGTTTCCAGGCAGCGGAGCAACCACCTGCGGCGGGGTTCGTGTTGGGTCACGTCGGCCATCGGAATTGGACAGATTCAGTCACCCACGGTGGGGCGGGACTGCATCGATCGAGAGACCTGTGGGCAGAGAGCAACGTGGTGAGAGGGTTGTGAAAATACCACGGCTGAATGGCGGTGTCCAACGGAATCGAAAGAGGCATGCGTGCGGAATCGCACACTTGCCCCACGCTTTGTCGTCGGTTTATAAAACGGGCCACGTCCCATTCATCAGGAGAGTGCACCATGTCGAAACCGTTGCTTCCCCGCGCTCTGGCGATTGTCGCGTTGGTCGTGGTGACCATGTTCTTCGGACTCAGACAACCTTCGCCTGAGCAGGCGGTCGCTCAGGAGGCAGCAGCGGCGGCCGACACGCCCGAGCCCGCGCCCCCCGCCGACCAGGAGTACATCGGTTCCAAGAAGTGCAGCGCGTGCCATTTCGACCAGTACCTGAAATGGCGAAAGACGAAGCACGCGACGAGTTTCGACAAGCTCACGGCAAAGTACGAGAAGGATGAAAAGTGCCTCAAGTGCCATACGACCGGTTACGGTGCACCGACCGGATACAAGACGGCCGCGGACGTCGACCTGAAGGGGACAGGTTGCGAACAGTGCCACGGGCCGGGGAGCAAACACGCGGAGATCTCCAAGCCGTTCGCCAATCAGAAACCGACCGGCGAGCAGGAGCAGATGTGCCGCGACTCGATCTGGAAGATGCTGCCGAAAAATGTCTGCGTGACGTGCCACATGGTGCAGGGACATCACGAGAGCCAGACGCCGAAAGAACTGCAGACGTCGAAGTAATGGACTTCGGAACGGAGTTGCGGGTTTTCCATCGTATCGCGCTCGGCAACCCTGACCGCCCGTGTGGCATTGAGGCTTTCGGATGACGGAGACGACTGCTGCGGCCAGTCCGCGACCCGGTGCACTTCGACGCTGGGCCAGGCGGGCGGGGATTACCCTGATCGCAATTCTGGTGGCGGGCGTGGCGCTGCTGGGCGTGGCGGAGCATGAAACGGCCAAGCCCGATTTCTGCGGGTCCTGCCACATCATGGAACAGTACCATGAGTCGTGGCATGCAGACATGCATGGAGGGAGGCTGGACGTGGCGTGTGTGGAATGCCACTACGCCCCGGGAGAGCGGACCACCGTCAAGGCCAAGCTCCGCGGCCTGAGCCAGGTTGCCAGCTATGTGAGCGGCCGATACGGGACCACCCGTCCCCGGGCACATGTGAGCAACGACAGTTGCCTGACGTCCAAGTGTCACGGCGACCGGAGCTTCATGGACAAGGAGATCTCGATCGGCGGTACGGTGCGGTTCAAGCACTCCAGGCACCTCAAGCTGGACCCGGAGGTCCAGGCGACGCTCGAGAAAGACCTCGCCGACCTGAGCGCCACCCTCCGTACGGCACTCGGAGACGAGCACTTCGAGGAATTGAACGCAGTGGCCCGCGAGGCCGGTCCGTACAAGGACCGGATCGACCGGATGGTCGAGTTGGCGGCTGCATCGGGAACAAGTCTGGACCTGTCCGAGCTGCAGCGGTTTTCGGAACTCAGCCATCGCGGGCTGCGGCTGACGCAACTGGCGGAAATCCAGTGCACGAACTGCCATTCGTACGGGGCGCGTCTGGAACTGGACGGGCACGCACCGCAGGCGAAGCACTTCTCAGTGACGACGACCACGTGCTACACGTGCCATTTCAACAATGAAGGATTCAACGTCGGCACGAACAGTTGCCTGTTGTGCCACACGCAGCTCCCGCAGGGGGAGATCCTCGTGCACAAGGAACTGACCGCCAAAGAGGGTGAGCAACTCCAGACGCCCGCGCTCACAAAAGAGACGGTCAAAATGAACCACGCGGCGATCCTGGAACGGAAGGTAAACTGCGCCTCCTGTCATGCGGACGTGGCCAGCGAGGATTCCCAGGTGACCCGCCGCGACTGTGAGCGCTGCCATGACCAGCCGCGGTTCTTCGAAGGCTGGCAGGAACCGCTGAGCGTCGACCTGGTAGCGACATATCACAAGGCGCACGTCCAGCAGCAGCGTGCCAAGTGCCTCGACTGCCATTCCGAAATCCACCACCAGTTGATCAGGGACACCGACGGCGAGGAGCCGTCCTTTCTCTCATCCGTAATGGCAAATTGCACGCAGTGCCATCCCAACCATCACACGGAACAGCTCGAGTTGCTCCGCGGCCGCGGCGCCAAGGGGGTCGCAAAGGGCGATCCAAACCTGATGTTCGGGGCGCGGACGAACTGCTTTGGCTGCCACTCCGAAACGCTGTCAGACGATCACAGCGGGGAGGTCGTGCGCGCCACGCTCAGCGGCTGCGTCGCCTGCCACGGCGACCAGCACTCGGACACGTTCGAGCAGTGGAAGCAGGGACTGGAGGTGTTCCTGGGAGACGCCGAACAGGCCTACGCCGCCGCGCAGAAGATGCTCGACGAAAGCACCGAGCTGCCTGCCGAGGCCCGGCAGAAAGCGTCGGAACTGCTGGCAGGGGCAAAGGCCGACCTGCTGCTCGTCAAACGCGGCAACGGCGTGCACAACGTGACGTACTCGATCGAGGTGCTGGACGCCGTGACACAGCGGTCGCAGCAGGCGCAGGCGATTCTGACCGAGGCGAAAGGGACGCCGTAGCTCGTGTTTGCACGTTCGTAGTGACCGCATTCATGCGGTCTCGGGATGCGCATGCACGCCGCTCCCCGTATGCGCCCCGATAAATCGGGGCACTACGAGCCGCTCGCCGGGTCTCAGAAGATGACGCCAGCCCCCGCAAGCGCCATGTGGGTCGTGCCGCTCTGGACGTTGGCGCCGAGATCGTTGAAGTCGAAGTAGATGTAGCGCAGGTACAGCGTGGTATTCTCGTACGGCTGCCAGTCGGCGCCCGCCGTCACGCGGTTCTGTTCGACCAGCACGTCGGAGAAGGAAGCCAATTGCGACCAGTCGGCGCCGGCCGGCGACGGGGCCGGCGTGAAGACGTTGTTGCCCCAGTTGTATTCGTAGCCGGCGACGAGTTGCACGGTCGGAGTCCAGGCATAGGCGACGTTCACGTTGGCGACGTGGTTTTCGCCGGCGTAGTTCCAGCGGGTCGTCTCGGTCTGATCGGGAACGTTGTACCGGTAGCCGAGCGTGATGTCCTGGTCGATCCAGTTCGAGTAATAGCCGTAGCCTCCGGAGATCGACAGCTTCTGCGTCGGTGCGTACCACATGGTCCAGGAGAAGGGATAGCTGTTCTCGCTGAAGTCGGCATATCCGGACTTGTGCCAGCGGTCGGCGATTCCGAACTGGGCCGTGGTCATGAAGTTCGTTGTGGGGCTCCACCAGCCGCCGATTTCGACGCGATGTTCCTGCGTCGGCTGGTTGCTGTTCAGGCGGCCGTTGTTCTCGCGCACGCCGATCAGCGGATCATTTACAAACCAGGCCTTGTAGCGGACGAATGAAAACAGCGACCGCGACCAGCGCATCTGGGGGCTGAACTCGATCATGTTGCTGCTGGTGTCCGGCTGGTGGAAG
>CAZWGW010000412.1:4791-6606 GCA_964633565.1 uncultured Planctomycetaceae bacterium | reverse complement strand
AGTTCGGCCCGTGCGAACGGCGTCGTGTGCCGGTGCCGCAGCAGGTAGCGGATCAACGTGCGGTCGTCGGAGACCTTGCGCGTGCCGGCGCCATAGCTCACGCGCGCGGCCTGGACAACGGCGCCGTCGTCTCCCATGCAGTCGACGAGGCACACGAAGCCGTCATTGAGGACGGGGAACTTTTTCCAGCGCAACTGCTCGATCTGGTCGGCATTCGATGACATGTGAATCCCGCCCTCCGTCGCGGGGCTGTTGAGTCCGGGCCCGCCGGGACAATTCGCCGTCCTGGTCAGGTTGCCCGTTGTAGCAAGTGGGGGGCGCGGATTCGAGCACGCGGAACGCCGCCCGACTACTCGATCTCCAGCACCAGCCACCCGTCCTCCAGCACGGGTTCGCGAATCGACAGCAGCACTTTGCCCGACGAAGCTGACGGCACGGCGATCCGCCGCGGGATACGGATTGCCGGCACGCGGCTCTCGACCTGCGACTGGATCAGGGCGGAGATCATTTCGGGCTGCCCCGCGCTGTCATCCGCCGGCTGGACAGTGACTTCCGCCGGCGCCAGGAGAAACGCGTATTCCTCCTGTTCGATGCGCGAGCGGATGCGAATCGTCTGCAGAGGCGTGGCGCCGCCAAGCGGCAGTGCAAATGAGGCCCGGAACGTGAGGTGCACCTCGCCGTCCCGCAGTGCGACGCGGACCGGCTGCCGCCGGTCGAGCTGGACGACGGCGGCATCGGCCGGGGATGACGACCCTCGTGGCGTCACGTGTGTGGACCGTGATTCGTCGGACAGGCCGCTCAGAAACTCGTGCGCCGGCCGGAGGAACTGGTCAAGCTGGTCGGGGGTGAATTGCAGCCCTCCCAGGTTGAGCGAGGCGAGCGCAAAGTTGAGGGCCGACTCATGGATGGCGATACGATTCAGCCGCGCTGGCTCACGTGCCGGAGACGACGGCGGGGGAACCGGCGGGAGCGACAGCCCGTTCTGGAAACCGACGGCGTAATGCAACCTGTCGCCGCTGCTGGAGGCGCGAGTCGCCGCAGGGAGCCAGCCGGTCTGGACCAGCCACGGCCGCACCTGCCGCAGCCAGCCCTGATTGAGCGTCGCCAGTTGCCGGTCGACGTCGCCGTTGAACTCGGCCCCGACGCGGCGGGAGATCCTGTCGGCGACGACGAAGTCTGCCTCCACTCGGCGCGCCTGCGCGATCTGGTACGCGAAGCCCGCGAACAGCGGACCCAGCGGCGTGCCGTCCGCCGGCGTGGCGGCACAGACCGTCTGGCTGTACGGCACGACCTGCACGCGCGGCCGCTGCGTACGGAACATCGTGCCGTCGAACACGACCAGTTTGGCGGCAGAAAACGAATTGTCCCCGAGCGTGTGCACCGCGGCCTGGGGCGTGTAGCCCATCGTGTCGCTGGCCGTCCGGCCGGTGAGCCGGAACTCGGCCGCGGCGCCGTCGCGGCTGGGGGTGAGGTCGATGCGCAGTTCGGTCGAAGTCTGTTCCTGGCCGAAGACCTGAGCCTCAAGGATTACATCCTGCACGGGCCGGAGCGCCGTATGCTGGTGCGTGACGAGCCGGTTGAGCAGGTCCTCGGTCACCTCGACGACGAGCTGAGCGTCTGACGAACGTGCCGACGGCGAACGGACCGGAGACTGCGCCCATAGCGCCGGCACGAGCAATTCAAACGCAACGGCGATGGCTGCGGCGAGTCTCATCGGCGGATTTCGACGCGGAAGCTGGCGTCGGTGTACACCAAGGCCCAACCGGGGCGAGTTGGTGTTGGGGGCCCGCCGGCGGGGACGGGGGTAAAGAGCGG
>CAZWGW010000412.1:0-4781 GCA_964633565.1 uncultured Planctomycetaceae bacterium | reverse complement strand
TTTAACCCGTAGCCACAGGCGAGGCGAGTTGCTCTTTCGGCCTCGCCTGCGGCTACGGGTTAAACGACCTGTTGCGAGCAAGTTCTTTCACTGAAATTACACACGACGCCGCCGGCCCGGTCAATTGCCGAGTGCCACGAATTCCCCTTCCAGTTCGCCGACCTGCTCGCCTCGGCACTCCAGCACACTGTGTACGCGTATCCTCGCGCGCCGCCAGCGTTCGTACATCTTGAGGAACGTTTCCCACGCCTCATTGTCGAGGGGGAGCGTGCGGGCGCTGAAATCTCCCAGAATGGGTTTGCTGTAGCTCATGGAATTGCGCTGGATCACGAGCCGGCAGCGGATGCCGGCGGCGCTGAGCCGCAGATGGATCAGCGTCCAGGATGCGAGGATTGCCAGGGCCGATGCGCTGCCGCCGAAGACGGTTTCGCGATGGTTGATGTTGGGAGCCAACGGGGCCGACAGCGCGACGGCGTCCGGGCCGGCCGTCTCCACGTGCACGCCCATCGCCAGCGAGAGGGGGATGTGCTCGTGCAGGTAGCGCTCGACGTCGCCGGGTGCTGTAAGTGACATGGCATTCAATGTGGAGACTCGACCCCATCCCGACGTCGACTCACGTTCGCGGTTTAACGGCCACGCCGTCCTGCACCCGATCGCTGGGATACACGATCACGCGTTCCCGCTCGGTCAGGCCTTCCAGGACTTCGGCGGCGTCGGGGTTGCGGTGGCCGAGTTTGACGGTCCGCAGGTGGGCCTGCTCGTCGTTGATCACGAACACGGCCCACTGGTCTCCCTGCCGGAACAGCGCCGACGTCGGGACCTGCAGCACGTCCTTTTCCTCCCAGACGACGATGCGGCCTTCAAACCGGAACGCGTCCCCCAGACTGCCGCGCTCCTCCTGCGACACATTGAGATCGGCGACGATCCACACGCGCTGCTCCTCCACGCCGAGCGCCGAGATCTTGGTGAACGCCGCCGGTTCGACCACGCGGACCGTGCCGGTGAGCGGCTTCTCGCCCCCCCAGTGTTCAACCAGCACGGTGTCGCCCGGTGTGATCTTGACGGCGTCGGTGGAGAGGACGTCGATTTCGAGTTCAAGGTTGGCCGGATCGCCGAGTTCCATCAGGGGCGTCCCCACCGGGAGCGCGGCGGCGCTCTCCTGCAGGATGCGCAGCACCCGGCCGTCGATCGGGGAGCGGATTTCGAACTGGCACTCGCCCGGCGGCGGCTCGGGGTCTTCCGGAGAAACCTGGAACCGCTGGAGCGCGGCCTGCGCCTGCTGCAGCTCAAAACGCGCCATGTCCAGTGAGAACCCGGCCGAGCGCTGCTGCTCGCGCGCCGCGCGCATGACGAATAACGCGTCCTGGAGTTTGTCTTCGCTGGCGGCGCCCATTTCCCGCAGGCGGCGGATGCGCTCATATTCCGTGTCGGTATAATCGCGCTCCTGGTTCGCGGCCTGCAGATTCGCCTCGGCCCGCTTCACGGCGGCGTCTAATGCGCTGACCCGTGCCTCCGCCTCCGCCCGCGCGCGCGGATCGAGCAGGTCCGGATTGTTCGGCAGAACCACGGCAAGCAGCGTCTGACCGGCTGCCACCGGGTCGCCGGCCTTGAGTTCGATGCGGCGGAGCTGCCCGGCGAGCGGTGTGGAGACGACGAACCGCTCCTTGATGCGTGTCTTGCCGTCCTCGTTCACCGTCACCATCAGCGGACCGCGCGTCACCGGTTCGGCGTCCACTTCGACCGGCTGCGGGAGGAAGGCGTAGACGATGAACCCCGCCACGACCGCGACGACGGCGATCATCAGGATTCGGCGGACGAGCTTCATGGACGGGGTCAGTCCCGGGTCTTGAGCACGGCGATCAGGTCGAGATGATCGAGGCGGCGGCGGACGATCAGGCCGGACAGGACGGCGGCGGCGACGATGACGGTCACGGCAAAGGCATACGTCGAACGGTCGATCACCAGGGGGATGCGGAACATCTCGGCATCGACCATCGCCGTGGACGACCACCAGGCGAAAAGCGTCCCCAGCCCCAGGCCCAGGGGAATGGCCGCCAGGACCAGAACGGCCAGTTCCCCCAGCAGGATCATCGAAATCTCCCCCCGTGTAAAGCCGATCACGCGCAGCGTCGCCAGCTCGCGGCTCCGTTCGGACAGCGAAATGCGGGCGCTATTGTAGACGACCCCCAGGGCGATGATCGCAGCGAAGATCGCGACAAACGTCTGGAACCGCAGCAGGTTTTTCGCGATTGTCTCCTCGAAGCTCTTGACGGCGGCCTCCTTGATGGCGACCGCGGCCACGCCGGGCGTGTTCTTGAGGTCGTGATACAGTCGGTCCGTGGCATTGCTGTCGACGAGCAGATAGGCCCCCGACAGGTTGTCTCCCTCTTCCATCAGCTTATGGACGTTGTCGAGGCTCATGTAACCGGCCATGCCGGAGAAATCGTCGAGCACGCCGGCGATGCGCAGCATGCGGTGCGGCCGCTTCCCCTCCAGCACGTCGACTTCCACCAGGTCCCCGGGTTGCACCTCCAGGATCTCCGCCAGGACGCGCGACACGAGCATCCCCTCGGGGGGGATATCGACGACCGGCTGCCCGAGGTTGAGGGGTGAGAACAGTCGCCCGTCGCGCGGCAGCCCCGTAATTGCCGTGCGCCGTGAGCGATGCCCGGAGCGGAGCCGCACGGGAACGACGCGGAACGGCTCGCAGTACCGCACCCCCTGCAGGTTTGCGATCTCGTGGAGCGCCCGCGATGTGCGGGGTTCGATGAACACCACCGTCACATCCTGCCGCTCCGCGAGGCGGAACTGCACGTCCATCACATAGTCGATCGAATCCTTGCCGTAGTTGCCCGAGACGAGCACGGCCAGCCCCATCGAGATCCCCAGGCACGACATGAAGGCCTTGAACGGGCGGCGCTCCAGGTTGCGGAGGATGATCCGCGCGGGCTGCGAAAACAGCCAGTGCAGGCCGATCCGTTCGACAACGGTCGGGCGGAAGCCCGCCGGCGGCTCGGGACGCATGGCCTCCGCGGGGGGGAGTTTCACGACGCTCCGCACGGCCGTCCACGTGCCGATCGCACCCGCGAACAGGCTGGCGGCGAGCGCGCCGAGGATCACCCGCCAGTTGTACGAAAACTCCAGCACGGGGAACTTGTAGAACTCCAGGTACAGACCGGTCAGCCCTTTCCCCATCCAACTGCCGACGATCGTACCGAGGATCGTCCCCACCGTCACGATGATGACGACCAGCTTGACGTAGTGCAGGCCCAGCTCCCAGCCGGTGTAGCCGAGCGCCTTGAGTGAGGCAATCTCCTCGCGCTGCGTCGTGATCAGCCGCGACAGGACGACGTTCAGCAGAAACGCCGCCACCGAGAGAAAGATCGTCGGCAAGATCTGCCCCATCCCCCGGAGCTGCTGGATCTCGTTGCTGATGTACTGATGGGAGACCTGGTCGCTGCGGTCGTACGATCCGAGGCCTCCGTACGATTCGATCAGGTCGTCGACGCGCCGCAGCACGTCGGGCAGCGATGCCGAACGCGTGATCGAGAACACGACATTGTTGAATGCACCTTCCATGTCGAATGCCGCGGCCAGCTCGGTCTCCCCCATCCAGAACAGGCCGAACCGCTTGTCGTCGGGGAGCACTTCTCCCTCGCGGATCTGGTAGATGTATTCGGGGGAGATGGCCATACCGACGATAATCAGGTCTTTCTTCCGGCCGTTGAGCACCGCTCTGACTCGGTCCCCCGGCGCGAGGCGATGGGCGTCGGCGAAGCTTTCACTGACGAGCACCTCGCCGGTGCGGCCCGGTTCGATCCAGCGGCCGCGGCGGAGGTGCAGTGCGTTGAGCGGCGGCTCGTCGAAGTCGGGGATGGAAATGAGCCGCCCGACCGCCGGCTCGGGGAAGCTCTCGATGTCGAGCGTCACGTCGCGCACAACGCGGGGATAGACCCGGGCCACTCCAGGGATTTCGGCCATCCGTTCGGCGAGCGATTCCGGCGCCCGCTTCATCCCCGCGAAGACGTGGGCAAAGCGGTAGTTCTGGTAGTAGCGGTCCATCGTCCCCTGCAGGGACTCCATCGTGCTGAGCGACATCACGAACGTCGCAATGCCGCAGGCGATGACCAGGCAGATCGCCGTCACCTGCCCCTTCATGTGCAGGATGTTGCGGACGAGTTTGCGGTCGAGGGAGGACATGGAGGGATGAAGGATAAGTGATCAGGGATGAGGGGTCGGGGGGGCGTTTGAGTGTTTCGTGAGTGGTCCGTGGTCCGTCGTCAATGGCGGGAACAGTCTCAGCATTGATCGTTATCCCTCATCCTTCATCCCTTATCTCTCATCACCCCCTCACCACTCACCAAACCAGTTCTCTCACCGCGACCTTCTCCTTGTTCACTTCCACGCCGCTGATCTGCCCGTTCGAGAGCGAGATCACGCGGTCGGCCATGCGGGAGATGACGGCGTTATGGGTAATGACCGCAGTCGTCGTGCCGAGTTCACGGTTGACCCGGTCGATGGCTTCGAGGACGACGATTCCGGTGCTGACATCGAGTGCCCCGGTCGGCTCATCGCAGAGCAGTACGTCCGGCCGCTTGGCGATCGCGCGGGCGATGGCAACCCGCTGCTGCTCGCCGCCGGAGAGCTGGGCCGGGAAATGGTCCATCCGCTCCTTGAGACCCACCAGCGTGAGCGCCTCTTCGGGGGGCATCGGGTCGCGCGAGATTTCCGTGACGAGTGCGACGTTTTCTTTTGCCGTAAGGCTCGGGATCAAATTGTAG
>CAZWGW010000411.1:0-6617 GCA_964633565.1 uncultured Planctomycetaceae bacterium | reverse complement strand
CACGCACAACCTCACGGTCCGCGTGCAGATGAACTGGAACGGCCAGAACCTGCAGTTCGACAGGCCGGTGGCCCTGACCGTGGAAGAAGTGAAGACGCAGTAGTATGCACGCGGATCGCTGGACCCACACTCGGCTTGACGTTGCCGTTCACCACACCGACGATGAGCCGGCGAGGTTCAACAATGATCACTGTAACGAACTATCGTGGGACCAAGGATATGGGCCGATTCTCTGTGGACGTGACGTTGGCCAACAATCAGGACGTCGCGCTGGCAGAGGCCGGAGTGATCGCGAAAGACAAGGTCCGGTCCACACAAATCAAAGGTATCGTTGACACGGGCGCGGCGATGCTTGTGCTCCCGGGGAAGGTCGCGAAAGAACTTGGGCTGCCCGAAACTGGCAGCGTGAAAGTTCGATATGCGGACAACCGCACCGGGCGCCGCAAGCGGGTCAGCAACGTCCTGTTGAAACTGCTGGGCCGCGAGGCGGTGTTCACGGCAGTCGTCGAACCCAAGCGCGAGACCGCGCTGATTGGTGCAATCGTCATGGAAGAACTGGATCTGGTTGCGGACTGCACGTCGCAAATGGTGCATCCGCGCGACCCGAAGTGGATCGTGGCAGAGATTGAGTGATCGCCGGCAGTTTGGCGACTATTGGCTATGAGGTGCGTATGGCTCAGCGTACGTCAGTCGTGCTCGCGGCGTATTTCCTGACGGCATCGCTCGCACGCGCCCAATCCCCCATCCCCATCGCAGACGTCCAGCGCAACTCCCCTGTCAGTTTCGAACAGGAAATCCTCCCCCTGTTCCAGCAGAAGTGCCTCGCCTGCCACAACGCCAGCAAGAAGCAGGGAGCGCTCGTGCTGGAGTCGCCGCAGACGATCCTCGCGGGGGGCGATTCGGGGCCGGCCGTCGTCGCAGGTAAGAGCGCCGAGAGCCTGCTGCTGCAGCTCGCTTCGCACCAGGCCGAGCCACACATGCCGCCGTCGAAGAACGCCGTGGCCGCGGCCGGCATGACGCCCGAGGAACTGGGGCTCATCAGGCTCTGGATCGACCAGGGGGCCACCGGCAGCGCGGCGGGGACGGTCCTCTCACCTCAAAAGTGGCACCCGTTGCCCAAGGGGATCAACCCGATCTTCGCTGTGGCCATCACGCAGGACGGACAATTCGCCGCGTGCAGCCGGGCGAACCAGATCTTCATTTACCACGTGGCGACGGGGCAACTGGTGACGCGGCTCACGGATCCGGCCGTCGTCGCGCGTCTCAGCGTCCCGGACGCTGCTAGCGTCCGGGACGCTTTGCCGGGCATCGCCCACCTCGACCTCGTGCAGTCGCTGGCCTTTAATCCTGAGGGGGACCTGCTTGCATCGGGGAGCTTCCGCGAAGTGAAACTCTGGCGGCGGCCGCGCGACGTTCGTCGGCTGATCCTCGCCGCAGCCGGTCCGGTATCGGCACTCGCCGTCAGTCCCGACGGGGCACTGGTTGCCACCGCCGCCGACGAGCAGAATGCGGTTCAACTGTGGCGAGCGACGGGCGAGGCCGCCGGCACATTGACAGGCCACTCGGATCGCATCACCAGTCTGCGTTTTATCGCCGACGGCGCGCGGCTCGTCTCTGGTTCACTCGATCAGTCGGTCCGCGTGTGGAACGTTGCCGACGGCACGCTCGTCGGCCGGATCGACACGCCGGCGCAGGTCAACGCCGTCGAGCTCGTCTCCACGGGGCGCGCCGAGGGACCGGCAGAACTGCTCGTCACCGGCCACAGTGACAATCTGCTGCGCGTCTGGACCTTGCCGGTCGCGCTGCCGCAGAAACTTGATGCGCCCTCCAAGCCGCAGGTCGCCGCCGTCAGTCCCGATCAGACGCTGCTCGCTCAAGGCACGGCCGAGGGGAACGTGCGGATCGTCGATCTGCAGACCGGGCAACCGCTGCGCACGTGGGGCGCGAATCAGGGGGCCGTCAATTCGGTCGCTTTCCGCACTGGAACGACCACGCCTCCCCGCCAACTTGCGACGGCGGGCACGGACGGCAGCGTTCGTCTCTGGGATGTCGACACCGGCGAACAACTCGACGCGATCGTCGGCTCGCTCGCGTCGGTGGAAGCGGTCGCCTTCGCCCCGGACGGCAACAAACTTGTGGCCGGCGCGGTCGACGGCAACGCCACCTGGTGGAACCTCGCTCCACCGGCGGGACGCTCCCTGCCCGCCGCGGGGGAAGGTCCAGCGAACGTCATCGCGCTCAGTCTTGACGGGAAGCGCATGGCGATTGCCGCTCTCGCAGGAGGCAAGCCGGCAGCCGTCGTGCGCGACGTGGAGTCCGGAAATGTCACGCACTCCTTCACCGGCCATGAGGGGGCAGTCCTGGCGCTGGCGTTCAGTCCGGACGGCAACCGCCTTGTCTCAGGCGCCGCCGACAAAACCGCCCGCGTCTGGAACCTCGCTGACGCGAACCAGCCGCAGATTTCGCAGTTCACCGGTCACGCGGCCGAATTGCGCGCCGTCGCCTTCAGCCCGGACGGCAACCAGGTTCTGTCGGCGGCCGCCGACAACGCGCTCAAGTCGTGGAACGTCGCCGACGGCGCGCTGGTCCGCGAGTTCGCGGCGCATGGCGGCGCGATCTTCGACGTCGCCTATTCACCCGGCGGCGAACCGGTCTCGGCCTGCGCGGACCGCTACGTACGCTACTTCAACCCCGGCGACGGCCAGCAGGCGAGGGCGTTCGACGCCGGCCTGCCAATCATCCGCATGACGCTCAGTCGCGATGGTCAACGAATGGCCGTCGCCACCGATGACCATTCCATCCACGTCTTTCAGCCGGACGGCCAGCGGTTGCAGACGCTCAAGGCCCATTCGCAGACCGTCACGTCGCTGGCGTTCAATCCCGACAATCAGCGGCTCGTCAGCAGTTCCGCCGACGGTCGCTCGATCCTCTGGGAGGTCGCAACAGGACGATTGCTCGAAGTGCTGCCACGAGCAAATTTGATCGCAGCGTACTTTGCTGCGGATCCCTCGCGAGTCCTGCAGGTTGACAACACCGCAGCCGTCGTCGAACAACCGTTGCGGTTTCTGTTCCCGTTGCGGGGGATTCCGCAGGCGATCACGGCAGCTATCGTGCATCCCAACGGACAGCAGGTCTATCTGTCGTCGCTCGATGGCACGATTCGCGGGTTCTCCGCCGGAGACGGCAACCAGCAGTACGCCGCCAACCATGGCAGCCCCGTGCAGGATCTGGCGATCTCACCCAACGGAGATGTGCTCGCAAGCGCCGCGGACAACCAGACGGTCCGCGTCTGGTCGGCGGGGAACGGTGGGCCGATCCACCAGCAACAGATGACCGGCTTCTCGGGGCCGGTCAAGGCCGTCACGTTCTCGCCCGACGGCACGCGCGTCATTGCCGCCTCAGCGGGCGAGAAGCGCGAAGTGCTGATGCACGACCTTGTCACGAGTGTGCTGGAGGAGCAGTGGCTCACTCAGACGGCGCCCGTCGTGTCGCTCGTCGCGCTCAAGGGGCCGGCGCCGCGCGTCATTGCCGCCGCTCCCGATGAAGGCGTGCAGGTGCTGGAACTTCACGCTGTCCGCCGCATCCAGGGGCACTCGCAGCCGGTGACGTCGCTGGCCGCGATCCCGGACGCGCCGCTGCAGGTCCTCTCCGGCAGTCTCGATACGACCCTGCGGCGGTGGAACATCGAGAACGGCCAGCAACTGCTGCAGCTTGGCCACGGCGGTGCGGTGACGGCGGTCGCCGTCCGCCGCGACGGGCAGCGGTACGCGTCCGCCAGCAACAACAATACGGCCAGGCTGTGGAACGCCCAGAACAATCAGCAGCTTGCCGAGATGCGCGGCGACCTGCGCCTCAAGGCGGGCGTCGTGCGGCTCACGCAGGCGCAGAACGCCGCCAACGCCCGGCAGAACACGGCCAAACAGACGCTCGAAGCGGCCGAGAAGGACCTGCCCGTCAAGACCGAGGCGGAGAAGAAGGCGGCCGAAGCGCTCGCCGCGGCCAATACGGCCGTGACGGAAAAGCAGACGGCCCTCAAGACGGCGGATGACGCCAAGATCGCCGCCGAAAAGGCCGCCGTTGAAGCCGCCGCGACGGCGCAGAAGGCGGCCCTCGCCAAGGCCGAAGCGGACAAGCTGGCGATGACCACCGCGCAGGACTCGCAGCGCGCGCAGCAGCGCGCCGCGCAGCTCGCGTCAATCGCACAGGGGCAGCCGAACAATCAGGAGTTTGCGAAAGCGGCAGCCGAGGGGCAGCAGGCGGCGCAGGACGCGGCGAACAAGGCACAGGCCGCGGTGCAGGCGCAGGCCGCGCCGACACAGGCCGCGCAGGACTCCGCCAACCTTGCGAACCAGGCGGCCGCGAAAGCCGTCGAGACCCAGAAACCCTACAACGACGCGCTTGCCGCGCTGAAACAGGCGCAGAGCCAGCAGAACCTTGCGGCCCAGACGCACGCCGTCGCGGCGCGCGAGCTGGCGCAGTCGCAGGCCGCCGTCCCCGCGGCTAAAGAGGCGTTCACTGCGGCCGAAGCGACGTACAACTCCGTCAAGCAGCAACTGGAGGCGCTGCAGCAGCAGTCGGGCGTCGCCGAGAAATCGATCAGCACCGTCGCATTCTCGCCCGACGGCCGGCTGCTGGCCACCGGCGGCGATTTCGGCTCGGTCCACACGTGGGACACGGAAACCGGCGCGGCCGTTGAAGCCTACGCCGGCCACACCGGACCGGTGCAGGCGGTCGCCTTCCTGTCGGACGCGCTGCTCCTCAGCGGCTCGGCGGACAAATCGGCGGGCGTCTGGGAAGCGAATCCCGCGTGGGTGCTGGAGCGCACGATCGGCTCCGTCGACGATCCGGCGACGTTCGTCGACCGTATCATGTCAGTTGATTTCAGCGACGACGGCAAGCTGCTGGCGACCGGCGGCGGCGTCCCCTCGCGCAGCGGCGAAGTGAAAGTGCTGAACGTCGCCGACGGCAGCGTGGTCCTGTCGCTCCCCGAGGCCCACACGGACGCCGTCTTCGCCGTGGCCATTTCGCCGGACGGCAAGCGAGTCGCGTCCGGCGGGGCCGACAAATATCTCCGCACGTTCGACATCGCCAAGGCAGAGCAACTTCGCCGCTTCGAGGGGCACACAAACTACGTGCTCGGCGTGGCGTGGAAGGGGGACGGGCGGTTCCTCGTCAGCAGCGCCGCCGACAATACGGTCAAGGTCTGGAACCCCGACACCGGCGACCAGGAGCGCACGATCGAGAACTTCGGCAAACACGTGACGGCGGTGCGGTTCATCGGCGAGACGGAGAACATCGTCTCCGTCTGCGGCGACCGCGTGATCCGCATGCACAATGCCGCGAACGGCGGGTTCTTCCGGCAGTTCGGCGGCGGCGAGGGCTACCTGCACGCCGTCGACGTGACGCCGAACAACCAGTTCGTCGTCACCGGAGGCCAGGACAGCGTGCTGCGGATCTGGGACGGCAATAACACACAGGCGAAGCAGACGCTGCCGCCGCCAGAGGCCCCAAAGTGATCTCGCCGGCCGATTGCTTCAAAAGTCCTTCCGCGCGAGATACACGCACGTCAGCCCCAGCATCACGCCGAGGAACGCCAGGTTGCTCCAGAGCGGCGTCCACACGTCGAGCACGACGCGCGGGGCGCTCAGGTCGTTTTCCATGCCCGCTGTCGCCGTCTCCTGCCGCGTCATCAGCCATGACACCAGGTTCTGCATCTCGCCCGGCTTGGGAAAGACCGTGTACAGCGGCCTCACGCCCCATGCGTAGACCCGCTCCAGCGTGTCCGGCTGCGGCGACCAGCGTTCCACCTGCGCGAACGATTTCTCCGGATCGTATTGCGTCACGCGGCCGAAGCCGTCCGCCACGTACAGCGTGTTGTCGGCGGCGAACGCGACGGCGCTGATCTCTCCCTGCCCGTCAACGTCGGTGTCGGCCGGTGCATTCGACTGCGTATCGAAGCACCACAGCCGGCGGTGATGAAACAGCACGGCCAGCCAGCGACCGTCCGGCGAACTGACGACGGCCTTCGGCGTGTTGCCGCCGAACGGCTGAAAGTCCTGCCGTTCCTCGAGGTTCGCGGACTTGTACACGCTGATCTTTCCGTCCCGCGCGGCGACGACGATCGACCCGCCGCCGATGCCGACGATCGCCGCCGAAGTGCTTTGCCGCTGCTGAGACCGGGCGAGCGTGAATTGCGGCCCGTCCTCGCGGCGGAGCACGTGCAGCGAGTCGCCCGAAACGACCGCCAGTTCACCGGCCTTCGAATCGAGCGCCGCCGCGAACGGTTCCTGCCACTGCTGATCGCCGTCGATCCGGACAAAGGGGTTTCCGCCCGGCGTCGGCAGCCGCACGCCGAACAGTTCCACCGTGGAGACCGGCTGTGTCGGGTCCCCCTCGAAATGGTACACGCCGCGCACGCCGGCCACGATGATCGCGCCGTCGGGGTCGAGCAGGAACGTGTTCGCATCGCCGGGGACGGTCGGGCCTTCGACCCGTTTCCAGCCGTTCTGCCGCTCGGCGACGTTCAATCGCGCGGGCATGCGGAACCACGGGACGGCGGGCGGCAGCGACAGGGCCACGAGCCGGTCGTGCTGTTTGTCGTAGACCGGACCAAGCCA
>CAZWGW010000410.1:0-6640 GCA_964633565.1 uncultured Planctomycetaceae bacterium | reverse complement strand
CTCGATCGGTCCCGGTACGGTCATGTTGCCTGACGCTCCCAATCGTTCGCTGTCCTGTTGATCATGGGAGGCAGCGACGCTTGGTCCGCGGATGTTCATCCGCGGCTACGTCGTGCCGTCTCCCTTCAACAGCATCTGAATCTCCGTCAGGTACTTCTGCGGGTTCCCTTTGAAGATCATCCCCGGTCCCTTGACGTACACCTCGCGGCAGGGGACCTCCAGTTCGTAGCAGTGCGCTTTCACGTACTGCAGGATCTTCGCGTACGATCGGCTCAGTTCCCGGTACGGTCCCTTGTGCAACAGTGACACGCAACGGCCGCCAGGGAGGTCGCGGATTGTGATCCCTTCCGTCGGCTTCGCGCCGGGGCGGACCGGCATGCAGGCTTCGAAATCCGCGCCCTCTTCTTTGTAATCGGTGTCGTAGTGCAGCAGCAGCGGCTTGCCGCGAATGTATCGACCGAGCGCGCGGCCGAGCCGGGCGAACGCGCCGCCGCACTCCTCGTAACGGCCGCGCATGCGGATGCCGGCGATGCGCAACGGTTCCAGGGTTTTCTCTTCGACTTCGAACGATGCGGTCTGCATGGCGACGCGCGCCTCCTGTTCGTGGGTGATGATCCGCTGCAGCGCGGCCGACTTTTCGCGGTCCTGCTTCAGGCGGGCTTCAATGCGATCCCGTTGCCGCTCCAGGAAGCCGAGCATGTCCGACTCGTCGTCGTGTTCGGCGAGGATTCCGGCAATTTCCCGAACGGAGAACTCCAGTTGCCGCAGCGCGACGATGACGCGGGCGATTTCGATCCGGGCGTCATCGTAATACCGGTAGCCGGTCTCCGGGTCGACGAATGCGGGCGGGAGGAGTCCCTCGTCGGCGTAGAACCGGAGCGTTTTGACCGTCAGCCCGGTGATGCGTGAGAATTCGCCGATGCTGTACATGCCGTACGTCCGTGGAGGCGGTGGGAACCGTCACGGAGCAGGTTACGGTCTCCCGTGAGGGGAGAGTCAAGCGGAATGGCGCGCAGACAGGAAAATCAATGACAGGAGAATGACAGGAGAATTTCGCACTTCGGCGAGGACGTCGTTGGCGCCTTGTGGGATGTTCCGGTCAGCAATGTTACCGTCGAATTCTGCGCCACTTCAGAGACGCGACAGGAGCAGCGGGGGGATTACTCCACGAACCGCCACACTTTGACCTCGGCCAACGGTGCGCGGTCGGGTGCCGGTTTCGGGGCGCCGTTCGTGACCAGTATTTCGCCGTCCGCGGAGAATGCTGCACAGCGACCCCTGCCGCCGCTCAACGTGAGTTTGTGTTGGCCCGTGTCGGTCGACCAGAGTTGGAGCGGGTGGTCCCAATTCCCAATCGATATGAGACTGCCGTCGGGTGAAAAAGCGACGGAAAATATCGTACCGATCCCTGGCGAGAGCGCGAGGCTGGATTTGCCGGAAGCGATGTCCCAGATCCGGGCGGTCCCATCCCAGCTTCCCGAGACAAGGCGGCGGCCATCGGCTGAGAATGCAAGCGACCAGATTGGTCTCGTGTGTTGCTCGTCGAGGGTCTGCAGGATCTCGCCTGTAGCCGGGCTTCGCAGACGGACGACGTGCGAATGCCTGTTCGCCGGGAATTGTTCACCCGTTGCGACCAATTCGCTTTCGGGAGAGACGGCCATGCTGCTGATGAGAGTGCCGTCAATATGCACGACGCGACGCAATTTGGGAATGGACCAGACTGATAGCGACTTGCCTGCAGCAATCAGCCGTTGACCGTCAGGAGTGAACGCGACGCCGTATCCGCGCGAGCCGACGGGTAAGGACTGAATCGGTTTGAGAAGGTTCACATCCCACAGTTTCACCGTTTGGTCTTCTCCCGTGGTCGCCAGCGTGGCTCCATCCGGCGCAAACGCCGCGGCGCCAATCTCTCCCTCGTGTGTCCCAATCTTCAAGAATTGCTGGTTGCCAGGCCTGCCGCAGAGCGACACGACGTGCTGTACACCCACTCCTTGCACGTACATCGACGCACACACAGCAATCCGGTCCCCATCCGGCGATATGGCAATGGCGGTCACATTTCCCTTATTCGACACGAACGACTGCACCTCGTGCCACGCGCCCGATTCGGCAGTCGCTGTCGGCTCGCAATTGTTGGCGGTCGTCAGGAGTGAGACAGCAACGATCCAAGTGCCGGCTGGGCCTCGCATGGCGACTTCGCTCCCGGTCAGTGATGCACGTCAGTCCGAGACGTTCAGGTCCCCCGGCTTGATCGGCTTGTCGCGCGAGATCACCCGCGGCCCCTTGCCGGCCCGCTTTTCGTAGGTGCCGTCGCCGGACTTGACGTACTTGGTGAAACCGAGCCGGTCGAGCTTCTTGTCGTCCTTCATCGAGCGGTGCATGGACCCTTCCGACCACGTGCCGCCGATGAACACCGGCTGGATCACGCGCCGCACCGGCTCGCCGGTCTCCGGATGACTCGTCAGGGGCGGATCGGTGATCCGCTGGGTATGCTCAAACGTCGGTCCGGGGGAACCGTCGGGCTGGAGGATTTCGTAGACGTAAACGGGCATCCGCAAACTCCGATAACGCAGGACGGACTGCCAGTCCGTCCTGCACAACAGTCCGTACACTACATCCATTATACCGCGTCATTTCGCTGCGGCGTGCTCCGGAAAGTCCCTTCCGTACCGCGCCAGCAACGCATCAACGTCATTCGGCACAATGTACACCTTGCCCCGGACCTGCTTCGTCTCCCCCGTCGCGAGGCCCCCGATCCGGAAATCCGAGTGCAGGCAGACGATCACCCCCTGAAACAGTTCCTGGTACGGTTCGAACGCCGTCGCGAAGATCATTTTCTCGTCGGACGAAAAACAGCCGATCAGGCCGTTGCTCGGGACCAGCGGACTGACCGGACGCGGATTGACGTCGTTACGGTCGACCCCCTTGGGGCACCAGACTTGGCCCGGGACGTAGCGGGCCTGCGTCGCCCAGTCGCGGGTCGGCATCCGCTCCAGCTTGCCGTCGAGGAAGACAAAGCTCTTCGCGAGGTACGACTGCTGGTCCGCGCCCGTGAACTTGTCGAGCCGGATGCAGGGCTGCGCCCAGTGGGCCTGCGACGCCGTGGCGGTCGGGTTGTGCGCTTCGATGCGGAAGTCAACTTCGTCGTGCGTCGAGCGCATCTCGTGGTGCACAATCACGCCGTCCTTCAGCGTGCATTTCAGCCTGATGAGCGTGCCGGCGTCGTTGGCTTCGATCAGCTCCGTCGTGTGGCCGATGACGGTGTGCTTGACCCAGTCGGCGTCCGTCGAACCGGGGCGGCAGTACGCCTCCAGGTAATGGACCTTGATCTCCCGGCCGGGGAGGTGGTCGCCGGCGATCGTGAGGAAGTTCTTCTCCCAGTGCAGCCGCAGCGGTGCGTCGGCTGCGGGGTCGGCGGCCGCCGCAACACGCGGCGCGGCGAGTGCAGACAGCCAGAGCAGGACAATGTACGTGCCGGGTGTACGGGAGCGCATGGTTCTGTTTCCGAATCAAGACGCCACATACTATACTCCGGATTCCCCACGCGGGCATCAAGTGCATGCCGGTCGAAGTGGGACCCGTTTCTCGTTCAGCAGGAGACCCCCAGTTTATGGCCAAAGAGGAGGCCATTCCGATGGAGGGCACCGTTTCGGAAGCCCTCGCCAATACGCAGTTTCGTGTGTCGCTCGACAACGGGCACACCGTGCTGGCGCACGTCGCCGGCCGAATGCGCAAAAACTTCATCCGTATCGTGCCGGGCGACCGGGTCAAGGTGGAAATCTCCCCGTACGACCTCACCCGCGGGCGGATCGTGTTCCGCGAACGATGAGCCGCGGGGGCGGCGATGTCCGAGCACTCCACCGACGGAAAGCCCGCTCACTTGCCGGTCGTGCGCCTGTACACTGACGGCGCCTGTTCCGGCAATCCGGGTCCGGGGGGGTGGGCCTACATCCTGGAGCACCCCGCTTCCGGCAGGAAGAAAGAAGCCTCGGGTGGGGCCGCGTCGACGACGAACAACCAGATGGAACTGACGGCCCTCATCGAAGGGCTGCACGCGCTCAAGGCGCGCTCGCGGGTCGAAGTCGTCACCGACAGCGCCTACGTCGCCAACGGTTGCCGCGAGTGGCTCCCCGGCTGGAAGCGCAATGGCTGGCGGCGGCGCGAGGGGAAGAGCTGGAAGCCGCTCAAGAACGTCGACCTCTGGCAGCGACTGGACGAGTTGCTCGCACGCCACGACGTGCGGTTCACTGTCGTCAAGGGGCACTCGGGCCACCCGGAGAACGAGCGCTGTGACGAGCTGGCGGTGGCGGCAACGGAGCTGTTCAAGTCCCGTTGACGGAGACGGCATCGACCCTGCGGGCATCCGTCGTGGTTGTACCGGTAACGTCCGCTCAGCGCCGCAGGCGATACACATCCACGCCGACGGGGTCGGCATACGCCAGATCCAGTCGATAGCGGCCGAACGGACCGGAGGGGAATGCCTGCGGCGCGCCGCCCGTGCGGCGGTACAAAATCCATTCCACATTCGCACCGTCCAGCCAGGCCAGCGCTGCCGGCGATGGGAATGATTGATTGACAATCCGGCGCATCTCCAGGTCCGAGGCCGGGAAGTACCCCGAATACCCGTTGACCAGCCGCGCTTCGTGAAACGTCGCAAAGTACATCCAACGCGCCGTCTCTTCAAAATCCGCCACGCGGTTCCCCGTCGCAAACGGCAGACAGGCAACGGCGCGACCGCCCGGCGCCTGCTCCCGCATGAACGAGATCCAGCCGGCGTTCGCCGCGGCATCGGGCGCCACCGCCAGGCGCGGCGCGGTCGGCACAACTTCGACGACGGCGGCGAACGCCAGCAGCGCGGCGCCGCTCTCCAGGATCCGACGCCGCACGCTTCCCCGCCGGGCGAAGCGGCCGAAGATCCCGAGCAGGTGTAGACCCTGAAATGCCAGGAGTACGACCGCCAACTGCACGAAAAATGCGAATCGGAACACATTACGCGCTCGCGACAGACCGGGGACATGGTCCATCAGCGTCCAGTAGGGAGTCCATACGCCGATCTGGAGGTTGGCTCCCAGTGAAAGCGCGAATGCCAGGCCGCTGGTCAACAGAAGAAACGTCGTCCACCACCGCCAGCGTCGCCGTGCCAGGCCGACAGCGGCGCCGAACAGTGCTAGTGCATACTTGAGCCATCCGGGCGAGAGCGGCCGCTCCGGTCTGGCGGCGGCGCCGCCAGGGTCCAACCACTGTCGCCCGAATGCTGTTGTGTAATCGCCCGGCTGCGCCGACAGCGCGGCCACTGATTGCTGCGAACGCGTAAACTTGTGGCGGGCCAGCGCGCGCTGCATGGGGACGACGAGTGGCGCGACGAGCGCCGCCCCAACGACTGCGGCGACAGCCAGCGATCGCCAGAGCCGGCTCGTCCCCCAGCGACCCCACAGCGTGACGGCCGCTCCCGCCAGCAGGATGGCGAGAAACAACCCCTGATGCAGGCATGTCCAGCAGGCAACGGCGAATGCCGTGCCGAATTCGACGCCGCGCCACGCGGTCGGTCGTCGCACGATCCGCAACAGCGCCGTCCATGTCCAGAGGATCGTCCACACCGGTGCGAACTGCAGCACATCCCGTTGCCAGTGGACGATCGGCAGCAGGATCCTCGCGGCGGCCCCGCTGATCGCGATGAACGTTCCACAGCCGAGGAGTCGCAGCAGCCGTTGCGTCAGCACGCCGTTGAGGGCCAGCGCCAGCCACAGATACACGTTGCACGCGAGCACTCGGGAATCCGTGGCCCAGATGACCGGCGCGACGATGCACGTCGCCGGCTGCGGGTCCGAGAACGTGAAGGCGCCGGTCACCGGGTGAAAGATTGGCGCGTCCCAGTATCCCGCGAACGAATGCCCGAGCCGGTCGGCGTTCCACCAGATTGTCCAGGCGTTGAACAGCGGGACGGTGGCGCGCGGCCCGGCCCCGAGCGGTAGTCGCGTCGTGGGATACCGCGCCAGCGGCCATGTGGCCCCGAGCGCGAGCCCGAGATAAATGAGCAACGGGAACAATCGTCGGCAAAACGCCGGCCACGACCCGTTACGGATGGGAGTCATCCGGGCTGCTCCCCTTGACAATTGACCGCCCGTCGGCTACAGGAATTGTATCACTTCCTTTGTCTCGATCTTATTAACGTCCGCTCGGGAAAGTTCCAATGTTCCCGGATCGCCATTCACCCGGATGTGATCGACTCGTGACGGAATGCCGCGCGCTCCGCGTGTTGCCGCGGAATTACTCGCGCATCGCACATCGGGTGCCGGACGTGAACTGCGGTTCGGAACAAAGGCTCTTTCTCCGCTTCGTGCTGTGCCCCAGCGGCGGGTGGTAGTTCCTTCGGCAATGACTCCACGTTGAGCCCGGGGCTTGCGGAGGTACACCTCTTTTTCCGCCAGGCAACGCGCTCTCTTTTCGCGTTATTGCTGGTCTTTGCGGATTGACTCCTTCCATTTCAGCATTCCATGGAGCACCGGCGCGTCCGGCGCTCCGCTGTTCCTTGTTCCCTTGCGCGGAGGTACGCCCATGCAACGGACGCGGTTTCCCCGTGGATTCACGCTGATCGAACTCCTGGTCGTGATCGCGATCATCGCGATCCTCATCGCGCTGC
>CAZWGW010000409.1:0-6663 GCA_964633565.1 uncultured Planctomycetaceae bacterium | reverse complement strand
CAAACATCGCCGCGATCACCACCGCCAGCTTGAGGAACAGCGGACGCAGACGTGGCTCCGCGACGAGCTGAAACTGCACGCGAACGACGCCGGGCTTCAACGCCAGCGACTCGACGGACACGCGGAATGCACAGGACGACGTGCCGGCGACGGGCGGAGATTCATCAGCGGCACGCAGGATCAGCGCCACGCCCGCTGGATCATTCACCATTTCCCACGACGCGCCCGCCATGCGCTGCAGCTCGCCGAGACACTTCCAGAAGGGAGCGGACTCAAACGCGACTTCGATCGGCCGATCACTCACTTCGTCCGGCAGACGATCGACAAGCACCAGGTTCCCAGTCTGCCGCCCGATTGCGGCCGCCGCTTCGCGCAGCGTCATCCGCCCGGTCAGTGTGACGTCGTCGGGCTCGATCGATTGTCGTGCCGCCTGCAATTCCAGTTGAGTGCGGATGCGGCGCACGGCTTCCCGCACGGCCGGGGCCTCGATGACATCGACCGGCGGAAGCAGTTCGAGCACGTCCGGCCCCATCTCGAGCAGCGACTGCTCTGCGGCCGCGCGCGCCGCCAGCGTGTCCGCTCCCAGGTCGCGGACGGCGGCAGCGACGGCTTCGCTCGAAATCGGCTCGTCATACGCGGAGGCCGGAGAAGCGGCCCGGCACAAGACGACCCCGGCCAGCAGCGCGAAACAGGTCCCGATTCGGCGCGGGACGAAGCGTGCCAGGAGGCGAGGCGATGTTGACATTTGGCAACACTATGTGCACAGGCGAAAGGATTTTCCGCCCCGTCCAGTCTACCGTGCCGCACGACCGGCGGAAACGGGGCGATTTGTGCAGCTGCCACATGCAATGCCGCAAACCGTCCGCCTGACGTGACCTATGCTGCGCTGGGCGGCACACAACTGCCGTGTCGCACAGTTCGGCCACAAACGGGCAGGGCGTCGCATGTCACGACACGATGCGAGAGTCATTCTTCCCCCGGGCCTGACGATTCTGGGGATTGTCCTGGCGTGCGCCAACGTGCATCCGGCCAGCGCCGGACCGCCGCAGTTGATTGAAGTCGCGGTCGGCGACACGAAGTACGTCGGCAAGTCGCTGGCGCACACCAGCGAAGTCTGTTGTCTGGCCGCGCCGGACGGACGGATCACGCAGATCGAGTTGAAAGACGTCGCGGGGTTCCGCAAGGTGGCTCCGGCGTTCAAGGCACTGAGCGTCATCGACGCCCGCGACCAGTTGGCGCGCGAACTCGGCCGCACGTATGAGGTGTCGACCAGAGGGAAGTACGTCGTCGCCGCGCCTCCCGGTAAATCGCGCCCCTACGTCGACCTGCTCGACCAGGTGCACCGTTCCTTCACACGGTTTTTCTCGCAACGGGACTTCGGACTTGTGGAACCGGAGTTTGCCCTGATCGTGATCGTGATGCCGGATCAGAAATCGTTTGCCGACTACTGCCGTGCGGACGGCATGCGATTCTCGCCGGGCCTTCGCGGGTATTATGACGCGTACTCCAACCGGGTCGCGCTGTACGTCGAGGGGGACTCGCTGGTACTGACCGAGTCGCCGGGGACGCTGTTCGGAGCCGACGACCGCGTCGGTTCCGGCCTGGCGACCTGGCCCGCCGGCAGGACGGACGACCGGTTCGCCACAATCCAGGCCGATTTGCGGGACACGCTCGTACACGAGGCCACGCACCAGCTCGCCTTTAACATGGGCCTCAGTTCGCGGATCGGCGAGAACCCGCGCTGGATTGTCGAAGGGCTGGCGATGATCTTCGAACGTGAAGTGACCGCCCAGGCCCCGCGCACGCAGGCGGCCAGCAGCGGCATCAACGAAGAACGATTCGCCTGGTTCATGGGCCAGGCCCGCAATCGCTACACCAAACTCCCGGAGTTCGTCGCAGGTGACCGCCCGTTCGCCGCCGCGACGCTGGACGCCTACAGCCAGGCGTGGGCGCTCACCTACTACCTGGCCGAGAAGCGCTCGGCGGACTTCGCGGAGTATCTGCAGGTGATCCGCGGCCGCCAGCCGCTGACCCCCTATTCGGCCGAACAGCGGCTGGCCGACTTCCGCCAGTGTTTCGGCGACGACATCGCCTGGGTGGAGGTCCAGTGGCTGCGTTTCATGGACGGGCTCCGCTAGGTCGGAGTGACGCCAACCCGTAGCGCAGACTCTCGAATCTGCGCTGCAGCCATGTTCGAAAAAACCGCTATTCCCCAGATTTGCGGAATCCCCTTATACTCCGCCCCCCGCTGAAGGGCTGCCAGGCGCGTGGTCTCGCCCGGGGAGCGAGACATGGACGGGGAGCATTTCGCATCACCAGCGCGCCGGGGCGGCTCCAGACCCAGGAGGATCATGCTCATGCGAAAACCCCGCGCCGTTCTGCTGATGGCATTGGCCGTGACCGCGCTGTTCGCGGCCGCTCGTCCCGCCGCCGCCCAGTCGCCGGTGGATCCCACCTTGCCGGCGTACCGTCCCGGAGAGAAGCTCACCGGGAAGCTTACGCTGGCCGGGTCGACGACGATGTCGCACATCGCCTCGATCTGGTCGGACGGATTCAAGCAGTTCCATCCGGACGTCGAGTTCGATATCCAGATCAAGGGTGCCATTCAGGCCGTCATTTCGGTCGTCAGTGAAGAGGCCCAGATGGGCCTCTTGAGTCGCGATATCACGCGCGACGAGGTTTCGGCATTTGAAGCAAAATTCGGTTACCCGCCGACGATCCTCGCCCCCGCGTATGAGGGTGTCGCGGTCTTTGTTCACAAGGACAATCCAATCCAGGGGCTCACGCTGCAGCAACTCGACGCCATCTTTTCGACGACCCGCCTTCGCGGAGCCAAGGCAACCGCGATGACCTGGGGCGACGTCGGACTGACCGGCGAATGGGCCGCGCGGCCGATCGCCTGCCAGGGGCGGCAGAAGCTCACCGGTGTGCAGGTCTTCTTTCAGGACGTGGTCCTGAAAGGGGGCACATTCCGCACCGACCAGCAGGCGA
Organism: uncultured Planctomycetaceae bacterium; assembly: GCA_964633565.1. Classification (GTDB taxonomy): domain Bacteria; phylum Planctomycetota; class Planctomycetia; order Planctomycetales; family Planctomycetaceae; genus CAZWGW01. The sequence continues at coordinate 3,672 of CAZWGW010000409.1, read as the reverse complement.
ATGCCGACGCCACCGAATTCATGACCGCCATGACCACCATTCCCGGGGCCATCGGCTTTTCCGGTGCGACCTACGCGACACCGGCCGTACGCACCGTGCCGCTCGCGGCCGAGCCGGGACAGCCGTTTGTGTCGGTCGATTCGGCGGAGGCCAATCGCGGCCAGTATCCGCTGATCCGCGCGCTGCAACTCGTCATCAATCAGCCCCCCAAGGCCGAACTGCCGGCGCTGCAGCAGGAATTCCTGAAGTACGTCTTCAGCAGGTTCGGCCAGGAGGACGTCTTGCGGGCCGGTATGCAGCCGATCTCCGCACGTCCGGCGGAGACCGCTCTTGAAGCCGTCGGACTCGGGACCATCAAATAACCGGCCGGCAACCCGGCTGTACCTGCCGTGGAGCGGCTGCTGTGTCGCCCGCGAACTGGACCCAGACAATCCACCCCGGTCCGTGGAACGACCGGGGACCCCGAAACAGGAAGGACCCACACATGCGCAGGCTGCTTTCCTTGTGCGCGGTGCTGCCGGCTTTGGCGCTCGCGCTGCATCCCCATTCGGCGCGCGGCGTCGACCCGCGCAAGACCGCCAGCGGCGGCACGGCCGCCGCTGCAAGTACCTCCATTCTGCCGGTGAACACTTCACCGACGCCGGCGACGACCAACTCGACAACCACCGCTCCGGCGGGGACGGCGCCGAGTGCGACAACTCCGGCCACGACGCTGCAGGTCCACGCAACGCGCGACCGCGCGACGACCGCCAGTACGACGACGACTCAAACCACAACCGGGGCGACCACGGCGGCGGTGAGCCCTAACCTCGCACCGCAGCCCAATCCCGTTCCAGGTCCGACGACGCCGCAACGGCCTCCCAAGTGGCGGATCGGCGTCTATTCGCAGGACACGGACGCCGGCGTGAAGATCCTTCGCGTCGTGGCGGGCTCGCCGGCCGAGCGCGCCGGCCTCGAACCGGATGACGTCATTGTCAACGTGGCCGGCTACCAGGTCGGCAACGTCAATGGCCAGCACTTCGACTGTGGTTACGAGTTCGAGAGCCGCTGCGACCCCAGCGGCAATGTGTCGCTGCTCGTACGCGACCACCGCAATGGCAACCTGGTCAATCTGCCGATCAAGCTCGATTCGAGGCTGCAGAAGGTCAACGGCTCGATCGCGTTCCGCAACCGCATCAACCTGCCGCAGAACGCCGTCGTGACCGCCGAACTCCGCGAGGTGCGGACCAATGTCACGGAGTACCCGATCGGCCGGCAGACGATCGACGACATCCGGCAGGTCCCGATCCCGTTCACGATCGAATATGACCCGCTCGACGTCGACACGCGACGCACGTATGTCATCTCGGCCACGATTTCGTCCAATAACCGCGTGCTGTATGCCACGACCCAGTCGTTCCCCGTGAACATCAATGCGCCGGGCCAGACGGTCGCCGTGGCCGTTGATCCCGCGGCACAGAACACCCAGACGGCTGCCGCCGATCGACTGCAGGAGATTGAACAGCAGATCACGCAGTGGTACCAGGACTACTACGGGCGGCCCCCGAGACCACACGAACTGCCGGTGTGGACGGCGCAGGTCGTTGAACGCGGCCGATCGCTGGACGACGTGCAGGCTGAGTTGTTGACAACGGAAGTCATGTTTAACCAGTGCGACCGCGACAAGGTCCGCTACATCGAAATGCTCAGCCAGCAGCTCATCGGCCGCAAGCCGACGCAGGAGGAGCTCGATTACTGGCTGGCGAAGTACGACCTCTCCGGCGGCCAGCGACTCGACGTGGCCCGCGCCTTCCTGGCGGGCGTGCCGCACTGACGATCGAATTGTTGACTGCAAAGACGCAGAAACGACCCGGACGCTTCGAGCGTCCGGGTCGTTTCATTGGTGAGTCGAAAAGAAACCTCCGCCAATGCCGTTCGGGCTGTTTTGTTCAGACCCGCAATTTAACGTGGGGACCACGGACCCGGGTTGTGTGATCCGGTCCGGCAGGGCCGTCCGGATTTACACGCGGCCGGGAAGACCGCCAGTCCCCTGCGAGGTCGTTGTAGGGTCAACAAAAAGGCCAGCCCGTGCTCGTACACCGCAGAGGTGGTTCGAACCGCATGCGGCTCGACGCTGAAATCCTAGCCCGCGCTGCGCGGTCCGGCAAGGTGCGGTTTCGACTCCCGGCACGGATTCGCGCAACTCGTGACACGCGCGCGGAATTGACGTTGACATTCGCGCCGCCGGCGTTCGCATCAGAGTTCGAACGCATCGAGATCGCGCCCGAGTTGCGTCTCAGGAAAAATGCGCCGGGCGGCAGCGACGTCGACCGGGTCGTCCAGCGGAGAGAGCGGGTCGACGTGCACCAGCACCAGCCGCCGCACTCCCGCCTCTCGTGCCAGTTCGGCCACCGGCGTCGTGTGGCTGTGGCCGGTCTGCGCGGCCCACACCACCTTGTCGTCCGGGAAATAACACTCGTGGATCAGCAGGTCGACGCCGCGGACGAACTCCGTGTACGTGCCGTCGACTGCCGTGTCGGTGATGTACGCCAGCGACTTCGGCGGCGCGTCGCCCCGTGCCGGCCAGTCGATGCGGAACGCTCTTGATCCTCCCGGATGGCTTGGCAGCGGCCGGTGCGTGAGCACGCCTCCGGGGACGTCGATCGCCTCCGATTGTTCCAGATCGATGTACTCGAACGGCGGAAGTATCGGGAAGACCGGCTCTGCGAACAGATGCTGCCGCACGGCGTCCAGCGTCCGTGTCGTCCCGTACAACCGTGCCCGTTTCACCGTCCCGCGCAGTAGCGGCACGAGGAAGAACGTCAGCCCGGCGATGTGGTCGAGGTGGGCGTGCGTCAGAAAGATCTGCACGCTGTCGGTCTGCAGGCGCTCGGCGACACGAAAGAAGCTGGTCCCGGCGTCGAGGATCACACCGCTCTCCGGCAGCATCACACACGCAGTATGTCGCCGCTCATTGGGGTGATAGCCGCCTGTGCCGAGGAGGACGATGCGCATAGTGCGCTCAGTTTCAGTGACGATGCGTCAGTTCCGACATCCCGTGGAGACGTCCACCGGCCCCTGATGGATCATACCAGACGATCGGCCGTTGCGCCGCGCAACAGGGCACAGATCTCATTCCACAGCGCCGGCGAGACCTGCCGCGGCCCGTCCCCCACGGCCTGCTTCAGGCATTCTTCCGGCGTCCCGCGTCCCAGCCGCGCGAGCGCCGCCGCAACGACTGCCGGGGAGCGGCTCATCCCGCCGCTGCACGCGAGGAGCGTCGGCACACGGTGCTCGATCAGACGGGCCGTGGATTCGACCGCCAATTGGAACAGCCACCCAGGATTGCCGTCGCCGTCCAGCAGTGGGAACCGGAGGTAGACGAGGTCGCGCGACAATTGGGCCGGAGGCTCCTCGGCGGCAAGATCGATGACGGCGCGGATGCCCCGTTCGTGGAGTGCGGACAGGTCCCGGGCGTCGCGGGCGTGGCCCAGCCAGAGGGTGGGGAGGAGCGCCTTCACTGATCCAGGATCGCTTGCTTCACTTCTTCTCGGACACTGCGCCGCCGAAATCAGCCTCGTCTGTGACCGTCTCCTTACAGACTTTGCCGTCGCGGTAAATCACCAGCGGCGTGCCGCTCCGTCGGGCGGTATCGCGAGCCCTGAGCGCAGCTCGCCGGAGCGCGGCATCAAT
>CAZWGW010000408.1:2984-6667 GCA_964633565.1 uncultured Planctomycetaceae bacterium | reverse complement strand
GGCGGCGCACGGCCTGCGCGGGCCGCACTTTTCGGCGGGACAGGTCAGTTCCCGACTGCGCCACCACGCAGGAGCCGGGGGAGCACAGGCCGCGTCACGCCCGATTCGTCCGAAGCAGTCGGAGATGCCACACGGCGATGTCGATGAAGACCGCTCCGACGGGGAACGTGCAGCCGTCGCCGACGTTGTGCCATCCGGAGTGGAGGACCCGACGCCGGCGCGGACTGGCCGGCAGCCGAGTCCGCTGGAACGAGCGCTGCTGGCCCGGCGGGGGAGGAAGCACTCATGAGCAGCTCGCTGGATCTTCAGAGCCGGCAGTTCTGTTCACTCCGCCGGGAGTCGCACCGCCTGATCGGGCGGGCGTGTCCGGCGATTTACATTGCGGTGCCGCCGGCTGATGCCGAGCGCCGCCTGCTGGAGCGCGCGGGGATTCCGTACGCGCTGTGCGACGGGAGCGCACTGATCATCGGCCGTCCGGCGGACGAATTGGCGCCGCTGCTGCACGTGCCGCGGTTGCCGATTCTGCCGGACGGAGTACTGCCCGACGACGACCCACTGTCGCGGCAATTGGCCGCCGCGCTCGTCGACGCGCTCTTACCGGCCGCGACCGGGGCGGGCGAAATCTGCTGCCTGACGCTGCCCGGCGCGGCCGACACGCCAGTGCGTCACCAGACCACGGAGTGGCAGTTCTTCTCCCGCCTGGTGCGGATGCGGGGCTATCAGCCGCTGTTTGTGGAGCGGTCGCAGGCGCTGGTGGTGGCGGAGCTGGGACAGCGCGCCTTTACGGGGTTGGGACTGTTGATCGACGCGTCGACGTCGGAACTGGCGCTGGCGCATCAGGGGACGGTGCTGATGCAGGCGGTCGTGCCGCGCGGGGGTGATTGGATCGACGAGCAGCTCGCGCGGAAGACCGAGCGGATCGTCTGGGACATGGAGGGGAACGGCTACGTGGATGTGGACGCCGTCGCGCGGTGGAAGGCGGAGTCCGCTCCCTCGCTGATCTTCCCGCAGAGCGACGAGGCGCAACTGCTGGCCTATCTTTACCAGCAGTTGCTGCAGGACGTCGTGGGAGTGTTTGCGGCCCGTTGCCGCGATTGCCGCGAGATTGCCACGCTGCGCGGCCCGCTCCCGCTGGTCTGCTGGGGCGGCCCCACGCAGGCAGACGGCTTCCTGCCGGTGGCGGCCGAGCGCCTGGAACAGGGCCGACTGCCGCTCGAGGTCGGGGACATGCGCGTCGTGGCGGACCCGACGTATACGATTGCGCGGGGGTGCCTGATCCTGGCGGAACTGGAGCGGCCGCAGGTGCCGCTGCGCCGCGGGGCGTAGGGGCTGACTGCCGACGCGGGCGCCGTGTGCAGACAGTACCGTGAACCAGTGCGAGCAGGCATTGCCGCACGGCTGTCGTCCAGGCCCCGGGAGGCGGGGCGATTCCGTGTGCTATCGTTGAGCAGACCGGCCTTCGGCATTTTTCACGAGCAAAGCGCCTGTCATGAGTGCATCAACGGTCCAGCGGGCCCGATTTCGCATCCGTTTTCCGCTGGCGGAGCGCCCCCGACTTCTCGCGGGCGGGGTGGAACACATCGTCATCGACTGCTCGGAGCGGGGACTGCGATTCGTCTTGCGAGAAGGGCATCTCCCACAGGTTGGCACGGACATCGACGGGCAACTCCAGTTTCGCTGTGGTCCGACAGTCGCGGTCTGCGGCATGGTGGTGCGCGTCGTCGACGGCCACGTCGCCGTTCAGTTTACCAGCAACGCGGTTCCATTCGGCGTGATCCTCGATGAGCAACGCCGGCTGCGCAAGCGTTGTCCGCTCACTCCGGCAGATGGTCAACGGCAACCGCGCGGCGAACTGAAGCGGTCCGCCGACTGAATTCGCGGCGTCGGGCATTGCGACGCCACCGAGGGACCGCGTTTTGCCAGCGGTTCGGGAGCAATCGTGCACGGATTGCGTTCGTCACGCCCTCTCCCGCGCTGTGGACCGTGAATGTGGCGGCACCGCAACGCCCGATTGTGGCGAAAGATGCACAACTGCCAGCTTCAACGAATTTTCAAAAAAACGGGTTTGACACGCGCCGCGGGCGACCTAGATATGATCGTGGCCGCGCGTTTGAGGCACACAGACTGGGTGCTGCCGAGTTCGGCCACAATCAAGAACAGGTAACATGACAAAAGACCCTGCGGCGGCGCTGGCGGCCGAGCGGGTCAGGCGAACGACCAGTCTTGTATCGTCGCTCCTGATCCCGACGCGACAGTGCCACAATCTGGAAGAAGCTCAGATGAACAGCCTAGTGAACAGCGTCAAGACGTTCCTGGTTTCGGAAGACGGCCCGACGGCGGTTGAGTATGCCGTCATGCTCGCCCTGATCATCATCGTCTGCCTGACTGCCATTAAGGCCGTCGGTACGACCGCGAACGACCGGTTCACGGACGTGAAGAACGCCCTGACCCCGGCCCCGTAATCGAACGAAACAGACGGGGGACGCGCTTCCGGCCGGGCCATCGGCCACGGCCCCCCCTTCGGTTCATGCCGCCGCCGCTCCGGACCGTCCGGATGGCGGCGGATTTTCTTGCGCCGTGTGGATCGTGCGTCGATTCAGCGGGCTGACGCCCGCCGCTCGCCGGGGGCGTCCGCGTTCAGCATGTTGCGCAGTTGCTCGACGCAGGAGCGCACATCGCGGACGGCTTCCGACTCCGGCAATGACGCAGCCCGCCGGATCTCGTCGGGCAGCGTGCCCAGCAGGTGCGTATTGAGCAATCCGGCCAGCCAGGCGGCGCGCTTGCCGGCAAATGCGGCGTGCAGCTTGCGGAACTTGGCCTCCAGATAGCCGACGCCGGTCGACGCCCCTTCGCTGATGACAGCGTCTCCGACGGCGGCCGCGATCGTCCCCCCGGCGACGTCGCCGGCCACGTGGACGACCCCCTGGAATGCCGTGTCGGTGATGACGGGGGTCAGCGCATGCCCGACCGGGGCAAAACCGGTCACGAACAGGATCACACTGGTGGCAGGGCGGGCCGCCGCCGCGACGAGATCGAGCCGCCGGAAAAACTCGTAGTGGCGGGGACTCTCCTCGCGGAAGCCCGCCAGCCCGTCACTGACCAACCGCGAGAGTTCCTGCTCCAGATCGACCTGTGCATGGGCCGCGTGAATCGTCTGCAGGAGTTCGGACCGGGACGTGCCGGAGAGGACTGACTCCAGCCGTGGGCGCAGCACGTCATTGCCCAGTTGTGCGAGAAACGTCAGTTTGTCGAAAACGCGTTCGACGGCGGTGAGGATCGCCGACCATTCCTGCTGCTTGTAGACTTCCCACGGGGCCGGGGCTTCTCCGCGAAGCCTGTCGCGCGCGGCACGCAGCGGCCACGACAGCCCCTTCCCCAGCGCGTTGTAGAAGCCGTGCACTTTCGCCGGCCAGCCGCTGCGCTGCCCCTGCCACCAGTGGCGGATCTCGGCGATGAGCAGTGCATTGGGGACGTGGGGCCAGTTGTCGATTTCGGCCAGTTGATGCGCGGACAGCATGTCGGCGGCGGCGCGGAAGTCTCCTGCGGCGCGGGACAAGTCGCCCAGCCAGGCCGGCACGCCCCGCTGTTCGTCGACCAGGTGCTGCAGAGCGCCGCGCAGCGCCCGGACCTTGACCTCGCCGAACCGGAGTCGGGAGAGGTCCGCCAGCAGACTGTGGGGAGTT
>CAZWGW010000408.1:0-2974 GCA_964633565.1 uncultured Planctomycetaceae bacterium | reverse complement strand
GCCGCGCGGACTGCGCTCGAAGAATTCCAGCCGCAGGTCCTCCGCCGCGCGGCGGTCGTTCGGCGCCAGATAGACCCATTCGGCCTGAGTTCCGGTTTCATGGGAAAACGTATCGAGCCAGCGCGGCCAGTACGCTTCGTCCTCGGGGAGCAGGCACTGGTTGAACACGACGATGACGGCCTTGTCCTCGGCGGAGGCCTTGCGGAAGAACTCTTTCACAGCGGCGTCGTTGTATTTCTGCTGGGTCAGCACGGCAATCAGCAAGTCGGCGCAGCGTCGAATGTTGTCGGCCCGTTCCCAGTTGATGCGGGCGTCGCTGTCGATGTCGGGGGTGTCGAGCACCACGAGGTTGTCGGGCGTGGCGGCGCTTTCGCGCCAGAAGAGTTGATGCGCCGTGGAGTCTTCGAGTGCGGCGGTCGGATCGGTCCATGCGACCAGCTCGAACCCGGGGAAGATATCGGGCAGCCGATGGCGTTCGCCGAAACTGCGCGGAATCAGGCAGACGGGATGTTTTGTGCCGGAGGCGAGGGGGCTGCTGGCGCTCGCCCGTTCGCCGGCGATGTGGTTGAAGATGACGCTTTTGCCGATGTTCGTCCCCCCGACGACCGCCACAACCAGATAGGCCTCGTCCGAGAGTTGCGGCCGGAGTTTGCGTTGCAGCAGTTCGTACCATCCGCGGCCGGCGAGCGGAGCGACGCCGGTCACCCGCGCCTCAGCCTCCAGTCGGACGGCCGCGTCTTGCAGCCGGGCGACTTTCTCGGCGTAAAGTGCGAACGGGACCGGCATGGAGAGACTTGAGGCGGCGGCAATGGGACGTGCGATGAGATCCTGCACGCTGCGTGATTCGACGCAGGCGTCCCGATCTTGGGAGTATAGCAGCGCGGCCCGATACAGGACGGACTGTCTGTCCGTCCAATCCGTGCCTGACTCGAGGAGACCTGCGGTCGGCCGCGTGGCGAGGTCGGGAGACCTCGCCACAACCGGGATGCACGTCGATAGGCAGACGGACGGACGACCGGTCCGTCCCGGATCAAACGCCAAGCGACTGCAGAAACGCCAGCAGATCGCGGAACTCCTGCACCGTCATCCGCTCCTGAAGTTTCTCCGGCATCACCGACGTCCGCTGCGGGGTGCGCTGCTCGATGTCGATCGTCGGCAGTTCCACCGTCTTCCCCTCGGCGTCCCCCAGGATCGTCCGCCCTTCATTCTCATGCACGATCATGCCGGTGTGGACGACGCCGTCCTTGTCGACCATCGACCAGGTGGTGAACTGCGGAGCGACTTCTTTAGAGGGTTCGAGGATCGAATCGATCAGCTTCTCGCGAGACATCGAGCGGCCGATGCTCGAAAGGTCGGGGCCGACCCGTCCGCCACGGCCGTCGACCGTGTGGCATTTGTAGCAGCCGGGGCCGTTGGGGTGAAAGAAGACGCGGCGGCCGTGGTCCTGCCTGCCCGTCGGCGACTGATCGGTCAGCAGCACCTTCCACGACGCGAGGTCCGATGGACGGGTCTCGGGTTGTGGTAAATGACGTGTGTGTCCATCAACACTACGGTTCTTCGGGACAAGGAATGCGAGTTGAGCATCGATTTCAGTCCAAGCTTCCGCACGGCCGGTTCGTTCGCTGACGGACTTCGACGCCAACTGATGGATGTGGAGATCGTCTGCCGCGACCGCCCGCAAGGACCGGAACAACTCCGCCTTCAAATCCAGGTCCACTTTCGGCAACAGGTCACACATGCTGTTGGTTATCGACGCGCTGTCGGTACCCGTCGCATTAGCCAGGCCCAGAATCGCCTCGGCACGAAGCAGTAAATCCTGCCGGTTGTCGCCAGCAATCGTCAGGAGCTTTCTGGCGGCCTCCGAGCTGTGCGACAACTGGGCGGTCCGAATTGCCTCCAGGCGCAATGTGACGTCCGAACTGTCGATCAGTGGTTCGATGATGTCCATCGTCAGTACCGAGTCTGCCGGGTCGACGAGGCGCAGCGCCTGGATTTTGACGGCGGGCGGAGTTTCGGCATTTGTGAGCAGCGGCAGGACGTACTTCCCGGCGGGCGTTTTATCGAAATCCTGCGGGTCCTTGCCGTCGAGCAGTTCCAGCGCGGCCAGCGTCGCCAGGAACAGTTCGGTCGACATCGGCTCGCCCTGCAGAACTGCTTCAACCCCGGGACGCAGTTCGGTCAGCCGCGCTTCGCCCGCCCACTGGACCGCCGCACGGCGCAGCATCGGTTCGGGTCGATCCAGGGCGAGCGCTACGAGCGCCTGTCGGTGTTCGTCAACACGTCGGGCGGCGAGCAGCGCCGCCAGCCGCAGTTCGGTCGACATCGGGGCGTTGCTCGCGACAATGGCCTGCAATTGCTCCGCCGGCACCGTCGCCGCAAGGAGCCGGATCACTTCGATGCAGACAAACGGGTCGTTGGTCGACAAAAACCGATCGAGCACGCTGACAAGCGCGTTGGACTGCGAGTTCCCGAATGCCCGCAGCAGCGGTGTGAGTCGCTGCATGGCGGCGTAGATGAACATCGGGTCGGAGGCGGCGCCTGACTCGATGATCCGCAGCAGGGCCGTCGGCGCCGGGGCTTCGTCGAAGAAGAGCGCCATGCCGGTCTGCACGGAGTCGTTTGGTCCGTCCGCAGCCGGAACGTACGACTTGAGCACTCGGCGATGGTCCCCATCGGGCAGCCGCGACAATGCGAGCAGGCATTCATAGCGGTTCCGCTCCGAGGCATCGGCATCGCGCACAATCGCCACGGCCGCGTTCGGCTGGACTTCAGTCAGACGGCGTGCGGCGGTACGTCGCAGCGGCAGATACGGCGATGCCGTCGCCTGGCGCAGCGCGCCGACTCGGTCGTCCTTGAGCAGCGGCTCCGCGGCGAGTGATCGCGTCGTGCCGGACTCGGCGCTCGAAATCCGCCAGATGCGCCCCTTGCCGTGCAGGTTGTAGTCGCGGAGCACCCAGTCGGTGCTGTACGGGCG
>CAZWGW010000407.1:0-6671 GCA_964633565.1 uncultured Planctomycetaceae bacterium | reverse complement strand
CCAGGGACGCCACATCGGGAAGTACATCGTTCGCAACTGGCTGCGATCGCCAGAGGAATTCGACGACCTCGACGAGGACGAGTGATGTCGGTGCTGCGTAGAGAGTGAGCACGGCCGGCGGGACCGTGTCAGAGAAACCAGGTCCTGCCGGCTGCATCCGCGACCACGTTGCGGCACGTCCCCGGTGGGGGTAGCATCACAGCCTGACGTACGGCGTCTTGAGTGGGTTTGTTACAAGCCGATTCACTTCCGCTCCGTCGCGCCCCTCGTGCCCACCGCCACTTCCGATTCCGACCTGCGTCGGTTGCTCGATCGCCTCGCGGCGGGAGACCGCGCGGCGCGCGACGAGTGCCTGCACGCCGCCTCCGCCCGGTTAACCCTGCTGGCCCGACAGATGCTGCGGGACTTTGGAACCGTGCGGCGCTGGGCCGATACCGGCGACGTGGTGCAGGACACCCTGATCCGGCTCAATCGCGTGCTGGAAGGGTGGAGCCCGGGTTCTGCCGAAGACTTCTTCCAGATGGCGGCGACGCAGATGCGCCGGGCGCTCCTGGACCTGGCCCGGTATCATGGACGTCGCGAACGGGCCGGACTGCGCGCCGCCGGCGACGCGCCAGCCGATCTGCCCGAGGAGGGGGATTCGTCAGGCGAACTGGAGCGCTGGCGCTCCTTTCACGAGGCAGTGGAACGGCTGCCGGACCACGAGCGGGAAGTGGTTGCCCTGCGGTACTACCACGGCTGGACTGTGCGGCAGATTGCGGAAACTTTGAGAATCTCGGAACGGACTGTCATCCGCCGGTGGCAGGCGGCGCTATGGAGGTTAGCCGGAGAGCTTGGTCCCGATGCCGAAAAGTCCGTGGGCAGACGGTAGCCGGCCTTAGTGCGGCCGGACTGCGCCTGTTCGCTGCAGGTCCGGGGTCACTTTCCCCGGGCAACAGTAAAAGCACGTCGCACCAGAATGAATCAGACCGACCGACTGGACGAGCTCCTGTCCCGCTGGCAGGACCTGTGCGAACAGGGGCGGAAGCCCACGCCGGCCGAAGTCTGCGTCGAATGCCCCGAACTGGTCGGCGAGTTCGAGCAGCGGCTCCAGCGCATGCAGCATCTGGCGGCCTGGCTTGGAGTCGAGACTGCGCCGCCGGATGAGACGCCCTGCTCTCTCAAAACCGTGCTCTCATCCAGTCAATCCGTAGACGTTTTGCCGGTCGTTGACCTCCCGTTCCTCGATATGACCGATGCGCCGGGCTGCCTGGGACGACTGGGACCGTATCGCGTACTGGAGGTGCTCGGCGAAGGGGGGATGGGGGTCGTCCTCAAGGCCGAAGAGCAGCAGCCCCGGCGGCTGGTGGCGATCAAGGTCATGCGGCCGGAGCGGAGCACGCCAGAAACGCGGACACGGTTCCTGCGCGAAGGACAGGCGCTGGCCCTCGTGCAGCACGACCGGGTCGTGCCGGTGTACCGCGTCGATGAGTCTCGCGGCGTGCCGTTCCTCGTCATGCCGCTCCTGGCCGGGCAGTCGCTGCAGGCCCGGCTCAAACGGGACCCGCACTTGCCCCTGAGCGAGGTGCTGCGCATCGGCCGGGAGTCGGCCGAAGGTCTGGCGGCCGCGCATGCGGCGGGGCTGATTCACCGCGACATCAAGCCCTCCAACATCTGGCTGCGGGGACCGGAGCGGCATGTCGTGCTGCTCGACTTCGGCCTGGCCCGGCTTGGTGAGTCGGCCGAGGGGGACGGCGCCGACCTGACGCGAGCCGGGTCGGTCCTGGGGACGGCGGCCTATATGGCGCCGGAACAGGCAGCCGGTCAAGCAGTTGATTCTCGGGCCGACCTGTTCAGCCTGGGGTGTGTGCTGTATGAGCTGGCGACGGGGCAGCGCGCATTTGCCGGGCCGGACACGCTGGCCGTGCTCTCGGCGCTGGCGAACATCGATCCGCCGGCGCCGTCCGATGTACGGGCCGACGTGCCGCAGTCACTGTCGGCGCTGATCTCGCAGTTGCTGTCGAAGCATGCCGCCGGGCGACCCCAATCGGCCGATGAAGTGGTCTCCCGCCTGCGAGAGATCGAGCAGGGGGCAAGCCTGGCGATCGCGACGCAAGACTGGTCGACGCCGTCCTCAACAACGGTGCGACGCGGCGTGCATTTCTGGGCCACGGTTGGCACGATGGTCGGCGCCGCGGGCCTGATGCTGTGGGCCGGACTGGCCGCCTTCAATCACGGACCCGTCGAGCAGGACACGGCGGGGGCTACTCCCGTCACGACGACGCCGACTGTCAGCGCAGAGCCGTTGCGCGTGTTGTCGATCGACGTCCAACACTTCGAGAAGCTGAGTGCGAGTGAAGCTGTGCCGCGCGGCGTGCTGGGGCAGCAGTCGTTCCATCCGCGGCAGGGGGATCAGGTGACGATCGAGGCGACTCTGTCGCGACCAGCGTACGCGTACCTGCTGGCGTTCCGTCCGGACGGCGTTGTGGAGTTGTGTTACCCCGAGGACGAGTCGCAGCCGCCGACGCTGACTGACCGGCCGCGCTACCCGTCGGATGCGGATGTGGGCGCCGTCCGCTATGGACTGGCCGAGGGAACAGGGCTGTGGGTCTTTGCGGTGGTGGCGTCGGACGAGCCGCTGCCGGCGTTTCGGGAGTGGGTCGCGTCGTCCCCGCCAGCATGGTCGCCTCAGCCTGCGACTGCGGGGACCGTGTGGTGGTACGACGGGGAGTGGATGAACCCGCTGACCGGTGCGGTGAGCGGCACGCGCGGGAAGGGGGAGCAGGCGCTGGGGACGGAAGCGTTCGTCGTCCAGGCCGCGCACGGGCTGCAACGGGAAGAGGAAGGTGTGACGACGGCAGCGATCGGGTTCGGGGTGGGACCAGCGAAGTAAATCGGTACGACGAACCTCGGAGGCGATGTCATGTGCGGACGTTGGTTTTCGGTGCTGGGAACAACACTCTCCATCACGCTCGGCGCAGCGGCACATGAACCATCCCGTCCGGCTGATCCGAAACCGCCCTGCGAGCGACTGCTGTCGGGCAGGGATGCCGCTCGAGCCGAGGAGTTTCAGAAGCAGATCGACGCGGCGGAGGCGGCCGATCGGTACGACGATGCCATCCGACTTGGGGAGGAACTGCTGACGCTGCGAACACAGGTACAAGGCGCCGACCACTGGGAAGTCGTCACCACTCGTTGGGCGCTGAACGCCGCCCGGCGGCTGGCGCAATTGCCACGCGAGCAGAGAGACGAATGGCGCACGGCGCTGCGTGGTGTGACCGAAGCACAATCGCTGATGGCACAAGGGGCGTTTGCCGAGGCTCAGGTGCTGTTGGAGGCGCATCGCCGCAGTTGCGAGCAGGTCTTTGGCGAGCGGCATCGTGAGACGGCCTCCGCCGACAATGTGCTCGGAACGTGCCTCAGCTCTCTAGCGAAGTATGAGGAAGCCGGCCATGTGTTGGAGCGGGCGATGGAGGTGCGCCGCGATCTGCTCGGAGACCGGCACCCGGAGACGGCGATCTCCATGTCTAACATCGCCCAAACTCTGGATGCTCAGGGGAAGTTTCTGGAGTCCGAGCCACTCCACCGCCAAGCCCTGGAGGCGTGCCGGGAAGCGCTGGGGAACAGGGACTTCAGGACCGCAACATGCTGCAACAACCTTGCCTTCTGCCTGAGCGCGCAGGCGAAGTACGGCGAGGCCCAGCCGCTGTTTCAGGAGTCGCTCGACGTGATCCGCGAACTGAAGGGCGAAGATGACCCCTACACGGCCAGCGCGATGAACAACGTGGCATACAACCTGGCGGCGCTGGGAGAGCACGCCGAAGCGGAACGACTCTATCGGCAGGCACTCGACCTCCGCCGCCGGGTGCTGGGGGAGCGTCACGCCGATACCGCCACCGCCTATGCCAATCTGGCTCAGGAGCTGGACGAACAGGGAAAGCATGCCGACGCCTGGCCCCTGCATCAGCGGGCCCTGGACCTCCGCCGCGAGCTGCTGGGGGAGATGCACGTGGACACCGGCGGGAGCTACAACAACCTGGCCGGGAACCTGAGCATTCGAGGCGACCATGTCGGCGCCGGCCAGTTGCACCTGAAGGCCCTCCACATCCATCGCACCTTGTTCGGCGATGTACACCCCGAAACGGCGCGGGATTATTTCAACCTGGCGGGGACGCTGTACTCACAGGACCGGCATGCCGAGGCCCAGCCGCTCTATGAGCGCTCACTCCAACTCCACGTGCTGATCTACACCGAACGCCACACGTACACGATCCTCGGGATGCGGCAACTGGCCCGAAACCTTGCGGCTCAGGAGCGCTATGCCGACGCCGTCCCGCTGTTCCGGAAGGCCCTCGATCTCAGCCGTGAGGTCCTCGGAGAGACACACACCGGCACGGCGGACAGCCATAATGATCTCGCCTGCATCCTGGACACTCTGGGACAGTATGCCGAAGCGCTGCCGCACCATCAGCGTGCGCTGGAACTCGACACTCAGGGTTGGGGAGAACAGCATCCCGCGACCTGTCTGTGTTACATGGATCTGGCAGGTCATTTGTGCCGCCAAGGCCGCTACGCCGAGGCCCAGCCGCTATTGGCGAAGTCGCTTGCGTCCCTGCGCCAGCGGGTCGGCGACAGGCACCAGTATACGACCAGAGTCCTCGACAGCCTCGCGGCGATTCTGGTCTTGCAGCATCGTTATGCCGATGCGCTGCCGCTCCTGCGGGAGTCGATCGCGAGCTACGAGACAGCGCGTTTGACGTTCGCAGAACGCGGAGCGGATCGCGCACTGTTCCGCGCTGAAGGTTCGCCCTACCTCCTGTTCACAATTTCACACATCCGGCTTGGCGACGTGAAAGCGGCGTGGACGGCCGCCGAGTTGGACCTGGCCCGCGGGCTGAATGATGAACTGGCATCTCGAAACCGGATTGCCTTGACACCCGAAGAGCAGGCGCGCCAGGAGGAGTACACCACCCGGTTACACGATGTGCAACCGCGGATCCTCGAACTTGTCGCGCGACCGTTATTGGAGGCCGAGGAGCAATCCGAGCTGACCCGACTGCAGGCCGAACGGCAGTCACTCGAGGACAAACTCTCCGCACTCGCCGTGGCGCTCAACCAGCGGCAATTGGCGACGCTGCGCGAAGTGCAGGCCTCGCTGCCGGCAGATGGCGCCCTGGTCCTGTGGATCGACGGCGACGACCTTGCCGGCCAGATGCAGGAACATTGGGCCTGTGTCGTGCGGTCGAGCGGTGATCCGCAATGGGAACAACTTGCCGGCCGCGGAGAAGGGGGCGTCTGGACCGAAGAAGACAAGTCACTCCCGCAGGCATTGCTGAACGCCGTGGCGCGGGAGGCTCCGACGACGGAGGTGACCGAACTGGCCGCGAAGCTCAACGCTCAAAGACTCGCGCCATTGGAGAAACACCTCGTCGGAATCCGGCGACTGTTCGTCGTTCCCGTCCATGCCATGGCGGGTGTTCCCATTGAGGTCGTGACGGATCGCTGCGTCGTCAGTTATGTGCCGTCAGGGACATTTCTGGCCCGGCAGAACGAGCGCGAGAGACATGCCGGCGCAACGCTGCTGGCCTTGGGAGACCCAGTATTTCCCTTTTCTTCGCCCAAGGATGATGCCTTGCTGCCGGTTGGTGGACTGTTGATTACACAAGTCTTGCCGGGCGGCGCTGCCGAGCGAGCGCGGCTCATTCCGGGAGATGTGCTCCTGGCATACGCCGGCGCCAAGGTCGAATCGTTGGAGCAGTTGGCCACTCTGATTCTGGACCATGCCCGCGAGGAGAGCGTGCCCACCAGCGTGTGGCGCGCGGGTGATACAACTGAGCGACACTTGTCCGCGGGAAGCCTCGGAGTCCTCTTTGACCGGCAACTGGCTCCGACGGCGCTCAAGACGAATCAGTTGCTCTCGCAAGTTTCTCGCGGCGGCGACTGGGCCGAACTCCCGGGGACGTCGGTCGAAGTCGCGCGCCTGCGTTCGCTCGCGGGTGACGACCACACTACTTCCCTCACCCGCTACGACGCCAGCGAACAGTCCCTGGAACAACTCCGCGCGGACGGCAAGCTCAAGGACTTCCGCTACCTGCACTTCGCCACGCACGGCGAGCCCAACAACGCCCGCGCGTTCGAGTCGGCCCTGATCCTCGCGCAGGACCAGATCACCGGCGAGATCCCCAAAGGGGGCGGCAAATACTATGACGGCCGACTCACTGCCAACGAGGTGCTGGAGAACTGGGAACTCAATGCCGACCTGGTGACTCTCTCGGCCTGCGAATCGGCTCTCGGCCGTCCCGGCGGCGGTGATGGTCTATTGGGGTTTGCGCAGGCATTCCTTCTCGCCGGTGCGCGCTCGGTTTGCCTCAGCCTGTGGAAAGTCGACGACACGGCGACGGCGCTGCTCATGGATCGGTTCTACCAGAACCTGCTCGGCAAGCGCGAAGGGTTGGGCGGGCCAATGCCCAAGGCCGAAGCGCTGGCGGAAGCGAAGCAGTGGCTGCGAAATCTGACCCAGGATGAAGCCAATCGCCTCTGGACAGTCATGTCAACGAATGTTTCGCGTGGGACGGGCGAAGCGGCGATCCCGCTGGTGCCCGCCGACGACCATCCGTACTCGCACCCGCGCTATTGGGCAGCGTTCATCCTGATCGGCGATCCCGAGTAAACACGCCGTGTCATTGAGTCGT
>CAZWGW010000406.1:0-6679 GCA_964633565.1 uncultured Planctomycetaceae bacterium | reverse complement strand
AGTCGATCTCGGTCCGGGAGAATTCCTGATCGTTCCGCGCGGCGTGGAGCACCGCACAGCGGCCGATGAGGAGGCCGAGGTCGTCCTGGTCGAGCCGGCTGGGACGCGCAATACGGGGGATGTCGTCGATCCGGCGTTGACGGCTCCCAGCGGCGTGCGCCTCTGATCCGTCGCCGCCGCCTCATTTGTGGCGGTCGCTTTCGACCTGCGGTACGCTGTGGGAGCGGCCATCCAGTTACCATCCCCTGCAGCCGCCCGGTCGCCCCGTTCGAGGCAGAGATCAGCGGGCCAGCACACGCATGCCGCGGTGGATTGCACCCTTCGGGAGACACGTCCATGTCCACTCGTTCCGCCTGGCACCGCCTGATCGTTACTCGCCGTTCGTGCCTTGCCGTCATCGTCTCTGCCACAGTGGTGTTGTTGCTGACCGGCGTGCCCGCCAGCCCGCCCCCTGTGCCGCAGGTCGTTGGGGATTGGGGCGGAATCTATGTCGCAATCGCACTCGGCGGACCGGACACCCGGCCGGTCGCGCTGAGTATTGAGGATCAGCATCAGCGTCGTGTCAGTGGCGAACTCAGCATCGGCGATCCCAACGAGATCGGAGACCCGAACCTCATCCCCGGTTGCGACTACCCTGTCTCCGGCGGAATAAAGCAGAAGGACGGCGTTGTTCTGGGGGGCGAGGGGTGCGGCGCGGACATCGCGGCCCACGCGGGACTGCTCGATTTCGGCCGGGGGGGCGCGATCCTGGACGGCACACTGGACTGGAACTTGAAGAAACGCCGCAACGGTGCCGGCAGCGGCCACCTGATCCTGCTCCGTTCCTACGACGGCCAACTGTGCGACAACATCGCCGGCCCCTGGATCGGCGAGGCCGCGAGCAACGTGACAGGCGAGCGCTTCGTCGTGCAGGCGGACTTTGTCATTGATCCCAACCAGCGGACCGGGTTTCTCGGACGGATGTCGTTCTCGATGGGACGCGAGATCCTCTTCGAGGGGGCGATCCTCGGGACCAACAACGACGACGACCACGGCACGCTCATTATCGGAGGCGGTCCAGACGGTGTGCTCCGCGTCAACGGTGAACACATCAATCCCGACGACCCCAGCATGCCCGCCATGATCCGCGGCCGGTACCTCATGAGATCGGTTGACGGGACGGAGGACTCCGGCAGCCTTCAGATTGAGGTCGATCCGACCAATCCCAATTGAGACCCGACCACCGTCGCTGGAACTGGATATGCCGATCCAAAAGGACAAATCGCAGCAACATGTCCTCGTTCGCGGACCGCTTGCCAGGCGCGATGTGACCTGGCTTCACAAGTACAACGACCAGCAAGTGCTGACCTTCATTCGTATTCAGTCTGATTCACTCGATTTCATTGCAGACTGGTCGAACTTACGCAGCTTGAGGCTGTATGGCAGCAAGATCGGCGATTATTCCGCGCTCACGAAGCTCAAGCGGCTGGAGGACCTGTTTCTCAACGGCACCCGCAGTCGCGAGACGGACTGGTCGTTTCTGTCGCAACTGGTGCACTTGAAGTTCATGGCGGCCGCGTTCGGGAACGGGGCGAAGGACGCCCTGTTTCGCGAGCTGCTGGCAAAACACGGTGTGACGTACGGGTGACGGGTTCAGTTTCCCTGCCGGACATCATCGTTCAACTGCTACGGATTGCCGGCACGCACGCCGGGAGGTCAGTCGTCGCTGACGCGGAAGCTCACTCCGGCCGCCGATCGAGCGTCACCACAACGTCCGCCGGTTGATCGACGGAAACAGTCACGCTCCCTTCCTCCTGTCCGCCATTGATGGTGTGCCGGACTGATCACGGAAGCACGGGAAATCAGACCCAGATATCGGACGTCGAATCGCCTCCGGGGAACCGCATTTCGTGCGCCCGCGCGGGGCCGTGCGGTTCCGGGCCGAAGTCGACATGGAACGACTCGTTGAGCGCGAGTCCCCCCCGGTCGGTGTTGCAGTCGAGCTGCAGCAGCCAGGAACCCTGTGTGGCCATGTCGGGATAGAACTGGTTGTCCCACGGGCTGTAGAGCGAGTTGGTCACGTACAGCCGCTTGCCGTCGAGGCTGAGCTGCAGCATCTGCGGGCCGCCGCCGAGTTTTTTGCCGCCGAGCGAGCGGCCCTTGCCGAGCACGCCGCCAAGCCAGACCTGTCCGGTGAGTCTGGGGTGGGCCGGGTCGCTGACGTCGTACTGGCGGATGTCGCCGTGCAGCCAGTTGGAAAAGTACAGGTAACGGTCGTCCAGCGAGAGGACGAGGTCCGTGATGAGGCCGGGGACGGGGAACGGCCAGCCATCCTGCGGGACCGCCTCGACCTGCACGACGTTATCGGCCTGCCATTTGTCGCCGGCCTTGTGCCAGTGGAAGATGGCGCTCGACAGCGCCGCGCCGACAAAGCCGTGCGTGCTCTCGGGATTGTGGTGGAAGCGCACCTCCAGCGGGATCAGCCCTCCCTCCCCCAGGTCGATCGACTGGGCGATCGTCCGCTCCTGCCAGTCCCAGACGTGCAGCCGTCGGCCGTACCTGCCGGCCGCGACGTCGTCCGGCTTGAACCCGCCCGCCACGGTGTTCGGTGCCCCCCACTCGCTGCTGATCATCACGTTGTGCCGCGGCTGGTACCAGAAGTCATAGTTGAAGTGCATTCCGGTCTGGTCTTTGGGCCATGAACCGGCGATCTCAAACCCGTCGTCGAGGAGCAGGAAGCCGCCCGGCGCGTTCCCCTGGGCGTCCCCCAGCATGGAGAGCATGATGTGCCCGTCGGCGAGGCAATGTACCGTGTGCGGGGCGGAGAGGCCGGACTCGCGTTTCACCTCGTCACCGGAGATCACCTTGTGCATGACCGGCGCGGCAGGGTCCTGGGCGTCGACGATGTGAATGCGGCTGGAAGCGATGCCGGGGATGACGAGGAACCGCCGCATGTGGTGCGGGTCGCCGTGGCAACTGCTGCAGGCATTCCAGCCGAAGTGGTGCAGTTCGTCGCCGGCGAGGGGCATCGGCAGACGGTGGACGACCTGGCCGTACGTCGCCGAGTGCGGGTCGACATCGACGGTGGCAAGGTAATCGGGCTGTTTGACGCCGGTGCCAACGTAGATGCACGGGACATACAGGAGCGTCTCGCGGGGTGAGGCGATTGCGTCCTGCGGCGTGGCGTAGGTCGGTCCACACACGGCGTGCTCGTGCGCCTGTTGAGCCCGGAGTGAGGGTGCAAGTGCGTTCCCGGCAAAGGGGAGGGAGGCGGCAGCGGCCAGGAATTCACGGCGTCGCATAGGGGCACCTGTGGCGCGGGGCGTTGGCGTGCTGAGTCTCAGGGGGAGTCGTCAGGCGCACATTCTACTGCGCCGAGGCGGGCCGGGCGATGCAGCCGGAGGCGAAATGCAGCGAGCGCGGACGGGACGTGCAACTTGCATTTCGCATTTTGCAGGACGATGGCGATCTGGCGGTCCAGCGCGAGTCACAACCTTGCAGCAGCGAATTGTAAATTGCAAACCGGTCATTGCCGATTGCAAATTGCAATCGATGTGGATCAGGTGCCGCTGCCCGCGACGGGGGTGACCTGCCGCAGAAACTGCCCCTGGGCGAGGCGAAAGCGGTCTTCGCCGATCTGCAGAATGATGAAGTCCGGTGCGACGGTGATGACCGAAGCATTCACGTCGGCGACATTGAGCGACTCTCCCTCCTTGACCTCCAGCGACTGGTCGGTGGACCAGTCGTAGAAGACGGCAATGCGGTCGGCGCCCTGCTCGAGATAACCGACGAGCCGGGTGAATTCGGCCGGATCATCGGAGACGTGGACCGTGAACTCCGTTGTGTCGCTGAGCGCGGGGGACCCGGTGTCGCTGACGGTGACTTTGATCGGCAGGTCGCCGATCGGGGTATCGGGACCGGGGGTCCACTCGAATTCGCCCGTCCGCGAATTGATCTTCGCTCCGGGCGGCGCCGACCGATCCAGCGAGAACTCCAGGCCGCTCCGTCCGGCGTCCGGGTCGAAGGCTTTGACGGAATACGCCAGCTTGCGGCCGACGTAGGCGCGCTGATCGGGGACCGCGGTCAATGTCGGCGCCACGTTGGGGTCGTTGACGACGAGGTCGAAGGACATCTCGATGGACAGTGCGGCTTCGCGTGTGGCGACGGCGGTCAATGTGACGTGGTACGGCCCGTTGCCGGCGTCGCGCGGCGTCCGCCAGCGGAGGGTGCCGCGCTCATCCACCCTCATTTCGCCGGGGGCGTCGTACTCCACGCGGATTTCGGGGGCCCCCAGGGCGGCGCGGTCCCAGTTGAGCAGTTCCGGACGCAGCGTGAATTCCTGGCCGCGCGTCGCTTCCTGCCGGCGCAGTTCGCGGAAACGCGTGGCGCCGCTGTCGGCCAGTTTGTTAAACGGGCCCGGGCGGAGGAACTTCGCATACGCGGCGAGCACGCCGTCCGGCGGAGGGGTCGTCCGTTGCGGAAACATTTCGACGTGGTCGCCTGCGGCGTGCGACGCGCTGCGGGACATCGCCGCCGCCCGCTCGACGGTCCACTTGTCATCGCTGACGGAAGTGACCTTGAAGAACTCCTTGTCGATCCGCACGAGGAAGGGTGTGACGGTGGGGAACCCCTTCGTCTCGCGGACGGTGATCTGGGTGGCGCGCGAGTCGATCGCCTGGGCGAGGTCGGTCTGCGAAAACAGCGTGGCGCGCCGTTCGGCGCCCGGGATGCACAGCCCCTCGGCCACAAGCGTCAATTTGAGTGGCGGGTTGCCTTCCCAGGCGGGACTCTCGAGGGACAGTGACTTCACGCGGTGCAGCAGATCGACCCGCTCGAAATGCTCGAGGAACAGTGCCAACTGTTCCAGGCTGGCCTCGGCGGTGAGCTTGATCGTGACGTCGCGGTAACTGCCGCCGCGGCTGCCGGTCTGACCGCTTTGTGCCAGGAGATCGACTTCCAGGTTGGACCAGCCGCAGATTTCGGCGAGGCTGCGCAGCCATTCCTGATACAACCGTTTGCCGGTATTGACGTCGGGGCCGAGGCTCTGCGACTGCCAGATCGCGATGCGTTTCTTCTGGATATCGAGGTTGAGCTTCTTGTCGGCCGCCGCGTCGCGCGCCTGCTCGGCGAGCGCAATCTGGCGGTCGAGGTCCGCCAGCGGTCCCGAGATGAAGCGGCCGAAGCCGAACCACAGGATGCCTGCGGCAAGGACGCCCAGCAGCACACGGAGCAGTTTCTTTTCGCGATCGTTCATGTTTCGTTCCCGCCGTGCGGCGGCCGGCGCTGCTACCTGAGGTTTGCCTGGGCCTGCGGAGTCGCGGGCGTTTCATCGGCCGGCGGGGGGAGTGTGACGTCGAGCAGGAACTGGAAGGGGAAATCGGGGTTCGGGTTGAGAGGATCGACGGGGTCGGTCATGACGATGTAGCCATGTTCGTCCAGCGTGGCGAACCAGTCGATCACCTCCAGGCGTTCCCGGGCGACACCCACGCCACTTAACCGAGCCCCCGCCGTTTTGGAGGGCGGGTAATAGACCAGGTCCTTCATGAACACGCGATCGGTCGGCGGCGAGAGGGCGTTCCAGCCGGCCATGACCTGCAGCGGGTGGGCGCGGGTCCGGAGCCAGTCGTCGAATGCTTCGGCGACCTTGAGCGTTGGCTGCCCGTCCTTGACGGCCTTCGTCAGTTCCGCCTGCTCGCTGTTGAGCGCCTCCAGTGTGTCTTTCCGCGTTCCGATCTTCCATTTGACGGAAACATATCCGCCCACCAGCACGACGGCGGCGACGGCCGCGGCCATGATCAGCCGCTGTTTGCGCACGTCGCGCGGCACGGGGGGCTTGCGCGGGTTAAGCAGGTCGATCGCCGCCAGACGCCGCTCCTGATGGGCGGCAAGCTCGCCCAGGACGGGCGCGGTGAGCGCCAGGCCTGAGGGGACCTGCATCGCCGACGCGACGTCGGCAGGAGTCAGGCATTTCAGCCGCGACTCGAACCGCTGACGCAGCGCCTGTTCGACATCCGGGTCGTCGCTGCCGTCCTGGATCAGATAGACGTCGCCGGTCTGCACGGCCGGATGCGAGTGGCTGAGCGCGACGAGGGAGCGGTTGATCTCGGCCTGCAGCGGCTGGACGTGCGACGCGCCGCGCCCATCGGGGAGCCGCGTGCTGTGCGCGAAAACAAGCTGCGCGCCGTCGATGAGCGAAATCTCGACGCGGGTCCCCTGCTGATAGACGATCAGCATGGCCTGCGCGGGGGATGCGGCGCAGCGCAGCACCAGCTCGGCCACGCTCACCGAACTGATGCCGACCGACAGCGGCGCCAGTCCGGCGGCTTCACACGTCTTGAGTCCGCGCTCCAGGCGTTTCGCGTCAATCGTGACAGCGAGGGCGTTGCGTCCCGAGTGATCGGGGTCGGGGGGCAGCGGCAGAAAATCGAGGGCGAGCTGATCGACCGGCGTGGCGAGGCGCGTGGCGGCCTGAAACCGCACGAGGTTGGGGAGTTCCTCGTCGGGGGCGTCGGGGAGTTCCAGTTTGCGGGCGACGACCGATTCGCGCGGAAGCACGAATCGCACCTGTTCGGCCGTCACACCGGCCTGCGCCAGTTGCGCGCGAAGGAATTCCCCCGCGCGCCTGGCATCAACGTCGGGGCGGACGTCGTCGGTCCACTCGCACGCCACGGCGCGAAGCACCGTGGACCCTTCGCGTCCG
>CAZWGW010000405.1:0-6711 GCA_964633565.1 uncultured Planctomycetaceae bacterium | reverse complement strand
GGTTCGGCAGCGGACAGCCACACGCGTCGCGCGCCAGAATCGACGCCAGATCAAAGCGGAAGCCGTCG
Organism: uncultured Planctomycetaceae bacterium; assembly: GCA_964633565.1. GTDB lineage: Bacteria > Planctomycetota > Planctomycetia > Planctomycetales > Planctomycetaceae > CAZWGW01. The sequence goes on along the minus strand of CAZWGW010000405.1, from coordinate 6,643 downwards.
ACGTGCATGTATTCGACCCAGTACCGCAGGCTGTCGACGATCATCCGCCGCACGACCGGGTGGTTGGCGTTGAGCGTGTTTCCGCAGCCGGTAAAGTTGGCGTATCGGGCACCCCCCTCTTCCAGGATGTAATAGTTGCGGTTATCGATGCCGCGGAAGCTGAGCGTCGGCCCGCGTTCGTCCCCCTCCGCCGTGTGGTTGAACACGACGTCGAGGATGACCTCGATCCCCGCGCGGTGCAGCGCCTTGACCATGTCGCGGAATTCGTCCACCGGCCCGAGCGGGTCCTGCCGCGAGCTGTAGGCCTGGTGCGGCGCGAAGAACGAAACCGGCGCGTAGCCCCAGTAGTTGATCTTCCCGGGAGGGGCATCGCGCGCGTCGAACTGAAAAACCGGCAACAGTTCCACGGCGGTGATGCCGAGCCGCTGAAGATACGGAACCATTTCGATCAGCCCGGAGTACGTGCCGCGCTTCGTCTCGTCCACGCCCGAATTGGGGTGCCGCGTGAACCCGCGCACGTGCATCTCGTAAATGATCGTGCGCGCGGAGGGGCGGGCCAGTGGCATGTCCCCTTCCCAGTCGTACGCGGACGGATCGACGACGACGCTCTTCATTGCGGTCGCCGCGTTGTCCCCCTCCCGCGTCGCCGCCTCACGATCGTAGTTCCGCGGCACAACCACTCCCCGGCCGTACGGATCAAGCAGCACCTTGGCGGCGTCGAACCGCAGTCCGCGCGCCGGGTCAAGCGGCCCGGCGACCCGGTAGCCGTAGATCTGTCCCGGCCGGACTCCCGGCACGAACGCGTGCCAGTAGTGGTACGTGCGGCCCGTCGCGGGATCAATCGGGATCACACGCGACGGCGCGGCATCGTCTTCCCGGTCAAACAGCAGGAGTTCGACCCCCGCCGCCGTCCGCGAAAACAGGCAGAAGTTCACGCCGCCGTCGACGACGGTCGCGCCCAGGGGCGAACTCCGACCGATGTTGCTGGTGTCCGGCATGGCTCAATCAATTGCTCGCGGCGGTTTCAGACTCGACGATGGCCTGATCGATGGAAATATGCCGGCCAAGGTAACCGACCTGTTCCTCCAATCCCACGGCCCGCAGCAGGTCGCGCACTTTCCCATGTGCTTCGACGATGCGCATCGTGACGTTGCGTTTCGATAATTCCCGGTGCAACCCGGCCAGCATGTTCGCCCCCGCAACGTCGACCACCGGCGCATCGGACAAGTCGCAGATGACGAGTCGCAGTTCGGGCGTCGTCTGCAACCTGTCCCACACGATCTGCCGCACGTGCTCAGTGTTGAAGTACAGCAGCGACGATTCCGTGCGGAAGATCACAATCCCGGTGAGCGACTCGTTGTCGGGATGTCGCGCCAGGTCGGAGAAGCGTTTGGTCCCCGGAATGCGGCCCAGAATCGCCACGTGCGGCCGCGCCGCACCGGCGAGGAGCATCAGGATCGAGGCGATCGCGGCAAACAGTACCCCTTTCAGAATTCCCAGCAGCAATACGCCGCCGAGCGCCACCATCGCGACCTTGAACTCGAACCGGCTGATCTGCCACAGCCGCCGCAGCGCGGCGACGTCGATCAATCCCTTCACGGCGACCAGCACAATCGAGGCCAGCACAACGGTGGGGAGGTTCCCCAGCAGGTCAGTCAGGAACAGCAGGCACACGGAGAGCGTGACTGACGCAAACACCAGCGCCAGCGGCGTCTTCGCCCCGGCCTTGTCATTCACGGCCGACTGCGACAGTCCCCCGGCGACGGGAAAGCCCTGTCCGAAGGCGGCCGCGAGGTTCGCCGCGCCGAGCGCCAGCAGTTCCTGCCGCGGGCTGATTTCATACTCGTGCCGCGCGGCCAGCGTGCGCGCCGCCGAGACACCTTCAATGTAGGCCAGCAGAAAGCAGGCCATGCTTAAGGGGACAATTCCGTCCACATCACGCGCCCGCAGCGACGGAAGGCGGAACTCCGGCAACCCTGCCGGGAGCGCGCCGACGGTCGCAACTCCGGATTGTTCCAGCGCGGTGACGGACATCACCACCGTGGCCAGCGCCACGACCAGCAGCGCGATTGGTCGTCCCGGAAGGAACTTGTCACCGAGCAGCAGCAGGGTCAGCGCGATAAGGCCGATGGCCAGCACGGTAAGATTTGTCTCGCCCAGTTGCCCGGCGAGTGTCCAGACGCGTTCGAAGAAATGGTGCCCTCCCCCTGTCACACCGAACAGCTTCGGCAACTGCGTCATGGCGATCGTGAGCGCCGCCCCCGCCTTGAAGCCGAGCAGGATTGTCTCGCTGATGAAACTCACCAGCCCGCTCAACCGCAGCAGCCACGCCAGTACGCTGATGACGGCCACGACCAGCGCGGTCAGGGATGCAATTCCGGCCCACCGCGCCGCATCGCCCCCTGCCATGTCGGCGACCGTCGCGCCGACCAGCATCGAAATTGCCGACGTCGGTCCGATTGCGAGTTGCCGCGACGTGCCGAATACGGCGTACGCCAGTCCCCCCAGCAGATAGCAGTAGATTCCGAAATGCGGCGGCAACCCGGCGAGCGACGCGTACGCCATCGAGACCGGGATCGCATACGCGGCCAGTGTCATGCCCGCGATCGCGTCCGATTTCAGCCATTGAGACTGATAGCGCGGCAGCCATTGCGCCGCCGGGAACAGCGTACGCCAGCCGGACGTCGGAGTCGGAGTGCTCACGACCGGGCCCTGTTCCGTCTCAATTGACGGACCCCTGTCAGGTGTGCGTTCATGGCGTGTCACCGGACAGCGATTGCTGCAGTTCCAGCATCGGTTGCAGGCTGACTCGCAATGTCCCCTCGGTGGACCGGTCCAGGTCGGCGATCAGCAGGATCACGGCCGAAAATGTCAGCGCCAGCAGCAGGCACATTGGCACGTTGCGTACGCCCGCGAGCCCGAACTGGTATCCCACGGCGGCCATCGATAAGGCAGCGGTGAAATACAGCGCGGCCCAGATCACGGGCGGGATGCGATACTGCAGGCCCACCGTCACGCGCTCGGTGTGCAGGTCGATCACTTCGTTGAGGGCTTCCATCAGCCGTCCGGCAACCACGGAATGCGGATCTGCCTGCGCCAAGGCGGTCATCTGCTCCCATAACCGGGTGTGCAGGTGTTGCGATCGTGTGATCGTCTCGGCAAGCTGTTCCGGGTGCTCTGCCACGGCGGCGCGAATGGCCACGTATTCGCGGAGCAGCTTGCGCATCTCGGTCCGTTCCGGCTCTGCAATCAGTCCCGCTCGCAGGTACGTCGTGCCGATCGCGTTGACTTCGCTCAGGAGCAGATGCCGCCGCACGTCGAAGCGGGAAGCGGCTGCGCCAAAGGTAAATGCCAGCAGAAAGGCCAGGAGTCCCAGGAGCGCTCCGACGATGCCGCCGATGGGTGCGTCCTTTGCGTCGTTCGACTTCGATCGTCGACGGCGTCCCAGGAGGAGTCCCGCTTCGATGCTGAACAGCACGAGCGCGACTGTGAGGAGAAACACACCCCACAGGGGGCAGGCGTCCCAGGCCACTTGCAGGTGACTCATGGCGTCACGGCACCTTCGTCGCCTGGCCGACCCGCCCCAGGTAGTCGACAAAAATGAAATCGCGGTCGGAGACCGATCGGACGGTGAACGGGAACTGTTTGTTGACCCGGTCCGGATGGACCGACGCCGTGACGGTGAACGTCAACGTTCCATTCCTGACGGCCCATCTGCCGCTGCTGATCGGCGTGCGCACAAAGGCCTTCTGGAACAGACGGATCTGCTGCACTTCCCGGACGGTGGAGCAGGTGCCGTCGGCAGCCATGGTGACAAACAGGGCCCCGACGTCGTCGCGGTACTTCCACGTTCCGGCGAGCATGCGCGTGACCTCGTCGTCGGTCAGGACTTTAGCGGTCGTGCCGGGCGCATCTTTCGGTGGTTCGACCCGGGCCGGCTCTGTCGCCGGCCTGGCCTCGGCGGCCCGCTTCTCCAGCACCATCAGCATTCGTCTGGAACCTTCCTTTGACGAGAATTCCGCGGGCCGCTCGGCTTCCGCCGGGTCCGCCAGACACAGGATCAGTTTCCCCTCATCCAGCTTGAAGATCCCGACGGCGTCCTTCTTGTCCTTGCTTTCCAGGTCGATGCGTTTGGGATACTGCGTCGCGTCGACCGAGAACAGCTTGACCTGTTTCGTACCGTCGGAAGGCGACACAAAGATGACCGCGTTCTCGGCGATCTCCAGCTTGCCCCCGGAGGGGAGCCACTCCCGGATCGCTTCGCGCGGCACGACCTTGCCGTCTTCCACGAGTTCCACCACTTCCCAGCGCCCCTGCAGATCGGCCACCTGCGACGTTTGGTCGGCCGCGATGGCGAGAGACGACGACAGGCAAACGCAGACGGCGACCAGATTCATCCATGACGTGTTCAAATGGATTCCTTTCATGCGTATGGGAACGCGCACCGGCACCGGGGACCACACTGGCGCCCGCGCGCCGAAACGCGAAATCAGGAGATTACCTGGACGCCTTGCCGCCCTGTTTTTCCTGGAACTCGCGCCGTGACTCCTCGCTGACAAAGTAATACGTCTTGCCGCCTGATTCGAGCTTGCACTTGGCGGCGAAGCGCGGCATTTCGGTGCCGGTTACCGGGTCGGTCACGAGACTGTCCTTCTGGTAATACTGGTTCTGGTGGATCGCCAGGAACGTCTTGATGAACGCCACGATCCGGTCGTCGAACCAATTGGTGATCTTCGCTTCGTCGATCTTGTCGAGCGGCACCGTGAGGCTCGAGTGCTTCTCGAACTGCATCAGGATCGGCAGCACTTCCAGCGTCTGGTCGAACACCAGGTTCTTCACCTGGGCGTCGTGGCTGACGCGGAACGTCAACGCGATGCGCGCCATCTTCGAATCGAACTGGAACGTGACCTGGCGGAGATGCTCCGACACGACCGGCGTAAACTTCACCTTGTCCTTGAACTTGTCGACGAGAACCTGCAGCCGCGGCCGCAACAGGTCGGGCATCCGTTGCAGCGCCGGCAGGAACTGCTCCTGGTACCGCTTCTCGCGAGCGGCGAATTCGTCCTGCGCCTGCTTCTGAAAGGTCTCGATTTTCTTCTGCACATCTGCGAACTCGGCGTCGATGCGGCTGGTGAGTTGGGCGACGTCGGCCATGGGGGCACACTCTCCGTATACGGGGGGACGGTTTTTGCCTGACGGGCGAAGTGTTCGCACGCGGCGTGCCAAAGACCGGTCAGGACCGCGTTCGAACGGCGACATCATCTTAGCCGTCTGAAATCCCGTGTTCCATCATGCGAAACTGGCCGCGAAAGCGCCGATGCGTCGCCCCCGCACCGTTCCAGCAATTGGCACGGAGCTGCGCCAGACCGCAGAGGCCGTGTGCCGTTCTGGCACACGTTGTCGCCCCACATGCTCACCGCGGCCGCGACATGTCTTCGACGCCGAAGTCGTCGTCCGTGTCGGCATCGGTTTCGTCCGGGTTGAAATCGTCCTCCGTCGGCTGATCCGCACCATCCTGGTCAGCCGCGAGAATCCGGGCGTCTTGTCGTTTGTGAAGAAACATCTCCCGCCCTCACCTTCCATGGATTTCCGGCGCGGCGGATTATCGTGCGGCGGCAGGAAATAGTCATCAGGAAATGCGCGCATCGTGTGTAGTGGATTCCACTACGACGCGCTGCGGCGAATTCTCAACGACGATGATGCCATCGCCGGCGTCGAATGACGCCGGGCGCGAGCCATACACCTCTGCGTTTCGCATTTTCCTGTCCCCCCATCTTCCTGTCGGCCCCTGTCCCTTCGCTCCTTTGCGACCTTGTGTTCCAGCGTTGATCGCCACGCCGCTGGATTGCAGGTCTCCCCTGCACGGCGCGACCGTGCGCACAGGGTGTGCGAACGTGTGCAACCGCCGGGACAGTGCGCCGCCGTGGCACACTTGTATTTCGCCGATCTGCGTGAGGATAATTCTCCATGTCGTGTGACTTCCATCCCTGATTCTGTGCTACATCTCTCGCCGACCGCGGCCCGCGAACTGCGGGAACAGCACCCCTCGATCCGGGCAAATGCGTATGTCGCCACCCCGCAGGCCACAGAGGAACTCGTATGCTCACCATCAGGAAGCAGATCGTGAGCCTGTTCGTCGACCGGAGCACGCAGCAATGGATCGTCCGCGACCCCGACGGCAACTTCTGGATCGTGCCGGCCGTCGACGACGCCTGGGAGCACCGCCAACCGTTCGAGCCGACTGATGACATGGACCTGCAGCCGATCCCGGGCCACTACAAGTACCTGCTCGACCTTCCCTTCTGATCCGCAGAGAACCGCACCATGACCGCCGAACAAGCACGCCTCGAAGAGGCCCGTGAGCAGCAAGTCCCGTGGAAGAAGTGGGGCCCGTACCTCAGCGAGCGGCAATGGGGGACCGTCCGCGAGGACTACAGCGAAGGGGGGGACGCCTGGAACTACTTCACGCACGACCAGGCCCGCTCTCGCGCCTACCGCTGGGGAGAAGACGGCCTCGCCGGGTTCTCCGACGACCAGCAGCGGCTCTGCTTCGCGCTGGCGCTTTGGAACGGCAGGGACCCGATCCTCAAGGAGCGGCTGTTCGGCCTGACGAACAGCGAAAGCAACCACGGCGAGGACGTCA
>CAZWGW010000404.1:2833-6717 GCA_964633565.1 uncultured Planctomycetaceae bacterium | reverse complement strand
GAGCGTCACGCCGCACGTCCCTCGCACGAATGCTTCGAGCGGCGAGCGCGACGTGCGCAGCGCGCGGTTGTTGGGGAGCATGTCGGGCAGGCCGGACGTGTGGCTGAGCAGGTGGCGGATCGTGATCGTCTTCTTGTCCGCGCCGTCGAATTCGGTAATGAACTCCACGACCCGGTCCGCGAGCGCCAGTTGTCCGCGCTCGACGAGCAGCAGGGTCGCCATCGCCACGACTGGTTTGGTCAGAGAGGCGATGAGGAACATCGCGTCGTCGCGCAGCGGCGGCGCTGCAGGATCGGTGCCTTGCCGCCCGAATGTTTCTACCCCCGTTGTCCGCCCGCCGCAGACCACACCGAGCGCCAGCGCAGGGACCTGGTCGGTCGCACACAGTTGCCGCGCCGACTCCCGGACCCGCTGCCAGCGTTCGGGATCAACAACAGGAGCCGCCCGGCGGGCACGCGTCATTGGAGGAAGGCACCCTGCGGCTACGTCTTGGCCGGCCGGTCGATCGTCACTTCGTGGATCGGCATCAGCCGGTCCAGGTTGGTGACGCGCAACACCTCGCGGACATCGGCGGAGGGATTGTAGATGTGCACCTCGACTCCGCGGCGTCGGATCGACGTCAAGAGGCCCAGCAAGCCGCTCGGCACCAGCCTGACGCCGGTGAGGTCCACGCCGAGGAGCGTGCAGTCCGACTTCTGCAGGAGTCCCACAATCTGCTCCCGGAAGGCGGCGATATTGACGTCATCGAGCACGTCGCCGCCGCCAAAACCGATCACAGTCGTCGGCCCCGTCTGGTACACCTGCAGCGCATTGCGGTCGGTCGGCATACCATCGCTCCGAATCGGCCCGGTTCACGTTGAATATATCGTCGAGGCAGGCGGGGGGGAAGGTGCCGCGTCCTGCCGGTACGCGCTTCCACGTCGTGGAGGGTCTCAGGGAATGTCGAGGACGACTCGCGGGCGCTGTCCGGCGGCAAACCGGAACGGCTCTCCCATCAGTTCCTGCCTCGGGCGCAGCCCGACGTTCATCACCAGGCCCAGTGCCAGGCACGTCGTCATCAGGCTCGACCCGCCGTAGCTCAATAGCGGCAACGTCAGGCCCGTGATCGGCATCAGCCCCACGGTCATGCCCGTGTTGATGATCAGTTGCGTCGCCAGTAACGCCATGACGCCGACGACCAGCAGCCGGCCGAAGGGTTCCTGCGTGGCGGCGGCGACGAACAGGCCCCGCGCAAACAGAGTCAGGTACAGCGCGAACACCGCCGTGGTTCCAATCAGCCCCCACCGCTCACCGACGAGGCAGAAGATGAAGTCCGTGCGCGAAGCCGGCAGGTGATAAGCCAGGTCGTCGCTGACAGGCATTCCGGCCAGGTCGCTTCCCCAGACTCCCCCCAGCGCAAGCACCTGCTTGGACTGGTGCAGGTGGTAACCGTCCCCCTTCGGGGCAGGCCCGCCGTCGACTTGCGTGAAGACCGCCGTGATCCTTGAACGCTGCTCGGCGCTCATGATCGACCACAGCGCGGGCAGCAGCAGCACGCCCAGCAGGCCGACGGATGCTAGGTGTCGGAACCGCGCGCCGGCCGCGAACAGCATCGCGAACAGCACCGGGAAGAACAGCAGCGACGTGCCGAGGTCCGGCTCACGGAGGATCAGGACGACCGGCACGGCCGTGATGACAAACGGTGCGATCAGCCCGGTCAGCCGCCGGTAGTTGCGGCGATAGATCAGATAACGGGACAGGGTCAGGATGTAGGCCAGCTTGGCGAGTTCCGAGGGCTGCAGGTCGGCAAAACCGAGCGGAATCCAGCGATGCGAGTAATTGCGGGCCGGGAAAAAATAGACGGCCACCAGCAGGACCAGGCACACGGCGAAGAACGGATAGCTCCACGGTTTCAGTTGACGATGCGGGAACAGCGCGGCCGCGAACATCGCCGGAACGCCCAGGAGCATCCAGACCAGTTGCCGCGGGGCGTATTCGCCGGCCGACGCCAGTTCGTCGCCCCGCAGGATGCCGGACAGACCGATCGCCATCAGGCCGACGGCGCAGATCGGCACCAGCCACGGCATGCGGGTCAGGTAGGCGGGAGGGCTCATCGGGAGCGGTGTGTAGCGAAAAACCGGGGTTTCGGGAACACCGATTGCAGGAGCAGCATCGCCTGTCTGTGCGTCCGTGATGCCTGGGTCCAGACCGCGAACCGCGGAGCCAGGCAGCGAATTGTTGGCGGGCCCGCACAACACGTATGCTTGACGGATCTTTGCCCGTGGATCTGCAACGCATTCTTCAACGGTCGTCATTCCATGCGTGCCCCCGTCCGTGAAACGCACCGGACCGCTGAAACCACCTCCGGGAACACCGTACCCGCCGCACATCATTCGATGCGCGCGATGGATATCGTGCGTCGCTGCAAAACTCGCCGCGTGCTCGCTGGACTCACTGTCCTGTTCGGCCTGCTGTTCGTGGCGTTGAGCACGCTGGTCCCCGTCTGGCACACCGACATCTGGGGACACCTTGCGTATGGTCGCTTCCTGTGGCAGCACGGCAGTCTGCCCGCCACGGAGCCGCTGATGCCCCTGGCCCGCGGCGTCCCGTTTGTGGATACCGTGTGGCTGTCGCAATTGATCGGGTACGGTCTGTACTCGCAATTCGGCGTATCGGCCCTGCGATTCCTGTACGCGGCATCGGTCACCGCCACGTGTGCCGTCCTGGCGCATGCCGTTTATCGGTCGACTCGCTCCGTGGCGTGCGTGCTACTGGCGGTCGCAGTATTCGCGTGGGTCAATTACCAGCCGCTGCTGATCGTCCGGCCGCAGTTGGCCGGCCTGCTGTGTTTCGTTCTGCTGCTGGCCTGGCTGGTTCCCGGACGGCGGCGGCGGTGGCACTTGTGGGCCGTCCCGGTGCTGTTTGCGGTGTGGGCCAACCTGCACGGATCGTTCCCGACGGGGTTGTTCCTGTTGGCACTATTTGCGTTGGGTCGCGCGATTGACCTGGCGTGGTACACCGGTCGCCTCACAGCAGTCTTTGCGGACGCATCCATCCGGCGTCTGTTACTGCTTCTGGCACTGGGTGCCGCGGCTGTTCTGGCGAATCCCTATGGTCCAGACCTTTACGCCGAGGTGCTGGCGGTCGCCCGAAACCCTAATCTGCGGGACCTGGTGGAATGGAAACCGCTCACCCTGCGGATGCTGCATGGGCAGGCGGCCGCCGTGGTCACGCTGGCGCTGTTTTTCGTGTATCGCTTCAGCCGCCGGCGGGTCCGCGCCGCCGAAATCCTGCTGTTGGCGGGCTTCGGACTACTGGCGTTGTGGCACTCACGCATGCTCGTCTGGTGGGGGGCCATTGCCGCATATTATTTGCCGCTGCACCTCTCCGGGGCGTGGCAGCGACGATCGCCCCTGGTCGCGGGCTCGTCGCCGCGCAGCGGATGGTGGACGATCGCCACCACCGCCGTGGCCCTGACCAGTTTCTTCGTCACGCCATTTGGAACAGCGCTCGTCCACGGTCCGCCGGCAGCTCAGTCAACGGCGGAGTTGCAACTGAGGCAGAGTGTCTCCCGACTCACACCCATCGACGCCGTCGCCTGGCTCAACCAGCATCCGCCGCGGGGACAGGTCTTCAATACGTACGAATGGGGCGACTACCTGCTGTGGGCCGGTCCGCCGGACCTGCGGGTGTTCGTCGCTTCACATGCGCACTTTGTGCCGCGCGACGTCTGGATCGACTACATGCGCGTCAGCGAAACGTTCACGGGCTGGGAAGCAGCCCTCGACCGGTACGGCGTCAACACCGTGATCGTCGATCGTCGCGGACGGGCCGTCCTGGTGACGCTCCTGCGCCGGGATGCCGACTGGCATGTGGCATACGAAGATCCGATTGCCGTGATCTTC
>CAZWGW010000404.1:0-2823 GCA_964633565.1 uncultured Planctomycetaceae bacterium | reverse complement strand
CTGACACTCACCGCTCCCACGAGGACAGCCGGGCGCGCCCCTCATCAGCCGTGAACGTCGCGATGTAAGCCGCCAGCCGCTCGTCAGGCGCCGGCAGCTCCGACAGGATCGTCGCCGCCAATGACGGCGCGGCCTGTGCCGTCGCGAGCTTCGCGAGATAATCCAGCAGCAATTGCCGGCCGTCGTCGGACTCGTGCAGCAGGAAGTGCACCCAGGCCCACGACTCCTGATAGTCGGCGCGCTGCATCTCGGCCACGTCTTCCAGTTGTTCCAGACGCTGCAGGTTTGGACGCCAGCCGTGGGCCGCCATTTCCGCCAGTCCGCGGGCGTGATCCTGGTTGATTCGCCCTGCCAGCGTGTTGTTGACTTCGAAGTATTCCGCCAGACCTTCATCGAGCCACAACGGGACCTCCGTCAGTGACGCGTGCAGCAGGCCGTGCGTGTACTCGTGCCGCAGGTCCTCCTGCACCTGGGCGCCCAGATAGGCGTACACGGACAGTTCGCCGGGAGTGCCGATAAAGAACGCCCGCCGCGCCGGAAGGCGGGGGTGCGCGGCGTGCATGTACTGCGTGTATCGTGCCTCATCACGGAACAGGTAGACGGCGACGGTGCGTTGCGGCTCGGGGAGGTTCAGCGTCTCGCGGACCTCCCGGCGCAGGTCGTGCAGTTCGGCGACGAGCGGGTCCCCTTCGTCGAGTTTGAAGTCCGAGCGAATGACCAGGCGGCCCGTCCGGATCTGGTGCCGCGCCGGGAGCCGCACCGCCTCCGTCCGCGAGGGCGTTGCACAACCGACGGCTGCCGGCAGAACCAGGCAACTCGCGATCGCCGCCAGCTTCGCGCAGACACAGGGCGCGGCACGATACTGTTGCGAGGGCAATGGGTCAGGCGTGGGGGTCAATGCAAATCACATCGGAAACGGCCGGCGGCGCGGCAGCCTCGAGTCACCGGACTGCGGTGGGCCGGGATGGGGGCGGCATCCTTGCAGAAATCGGCAATCTGGACAAGACGGGTCGCCGTCACTCCAGTTGCTTGCGGAACCGCGAGAGACTCAATCCGAAGATCGCCATGCCGCAGGACAACAGGCCCACGACGTGGGGCCACAAGTCCGTGAAATCGGCCCCGCGCAGCACCACGCCGCGCAACACTTCCAGGAAGTACGTGACCGGGATGGCAAACGTCGCGACATAGATCGGGAACGGCATCTGCGCCCGGGGAAACATGAAGCCCGAGAGCAGCACCGATGGCAGCATGATCAGGAATGCAAACTGGATGGCGGCAAGTTGCGTTTTCGCCAGTGTCGACACCAGCAGCCCCAGCCCCAGCCCACAGACGAGGAACAGGATCGATAACGACAGGAGCAGCAACAGGTCCCCCCGGATCGGCACCTGGAACCCGTACACCATCACCACCAGCACGAGCACCATCTCACCGAACCCCAGCCCGGCGTACGGCACAAGCTTGCCCAGCAGCAGTCCCGTGCGGCTCACCGGCGTCACAAAAAGTTGCTCCAGCGTCCCTTGTTCCCGCTCCCGCACGATCGCAAACGACGTGAGGAACAGCGTCACCAGCTGGAGGATGATCCCGACCAGCCCGGGCACGAAGAAGTGCGAACTCTCCAGGTTCGGGTTGTAGAGCAGGCGTGGCCGCATCTCGATCGGAATGGACGGCCGCCCGACTTCGTTGCGCGACGGCACGACCGCCAGCGACTCCGCGAACGGCCGGGTCCGCGCAAACGACAGGCTCGTCCCCAGCAGGTTCGTGGCCTGCAGCGCCGTGGTCGCGACTTGCGAGTCGCTGCCGTCGATCAGCACCTGGACCTGGACCTGTTCGCCGCGGATCAACCGGTCGGTGTAATCAGGGGGGATCAGGATGCCCACTTTGGCCCGGCCCGAAGTCAGCGCGCGGCGGAACGACTCTTCATCGACGGCCCGCTCGACGATGTCGAACGTCTGCGTATTCGCAAACGCCTCGCGCAGTTCACGCCCCGGACCGCGCCCGTCCAGGTCGAACACGACGGCCGGAATGTGCTCGACCTCAGTGTCGATCGCGACTCCGAAAATGAACGTCTGCACGACCGGCACCGCGAACATGAAGAACAGCGTCGACGGCTGCCGGCGGATGTGCGCAAATTCCTTAAGCAGGATCGCCAGGAAGCCAAACCCGAAAGCCGCGCGAACGCGCGACCGCGGCGCGGCACGTTCCGGCGTGGGTTCGGGTTGTGATTTCACGCCGCCGGGGTCGCGCGAACTGCGCGACCCCGGCGGATTTGAACCGGCAATGCCGCTCCCGGAGGCGCCGTCGTGCAACGGCGTCTCGTCGGGCACGGCCGCCCGGATCGTGTCATTGACGGCGCCCCCGGCCGCCGCGGCCCGCGTCAGCGTCACAAAGACGTCTTCCAGCGTGGGCGGAATCTCGCGGGCCGCGGCGGATTCCCGCTCCGGGACATGCGACAACAGTTCCGACTCCGAAACGCGCTCGTCGGCGAGGACATGAATCTTCTGTCCGAAGAACGTCGCGTCCCGCACTCCCTCCGCCGCGCGCAATTTCAGCAGCGCGTCCGGGGGATGCACCGCGTCGACTTCCCACCGCCGCATGCCCGCGGGCGTGACCTCCGGGCGCTGCTTCAATTCGTCCGGTTCACCGAGACAGATCAGGCGCGACTGGTAGATGTAGCCGATGTCCGTACACCGTTCCGCCTCGTCCATGTAGTGGGTCGTGACGAGCAGCGTCACGCCTGAGCCGGCCAGGCGATACAGCAGGTCCCACAGATCGCGGCGGGCCACCGGATCAATGCCCGCGGTCGGTTCGTCCAGGAACACGACT
>CAZWGW010000403.1:0-6739 GCA_964633565.1 uncultured Planctomycetaceae bacterium | reverse complement strand
GCATGGACGCGGAGACGTCGGCCAGGTTCCGGCAACTCATCGCCCTGCCGCACGGCATCGTGCTCGTCACCGGCCCGACCGGGAGCGGCAAGACGACGACGCTCTACAGCGCGCTCAACGAAATCAAAAGCCCCGAGACCAAGATCATCACGGTCGAGGATCCGGTCGAATACCACATGGACGGGATCAACCAGATCCAGGTCCACGGCAAGATCGGCCTGACGTTTGCGGCCGGACTGCGGAGCATCCTCCGCCACGACCCCGACGTGATCCTGATCGGCGAAATCCGCGACGGCGAAACGGCGACCAGCGCCATCCAGGCGTCGCTCACCGGCCACCTCGTGTTCAGCACGCTGCACACCAACGACGCTCCCGGTGCTTATACGCGACTGGCGGACATGGGGGTCGAGCCGTACCTCGTCGCCAGCACGCTCGAAGGGGTGCTGGCGCAGCGGCTCGTGCGGACGCTCTGCCGCCAGTGCAAACGGGCGTACAAGCCCGACCCCACCGACCTTCCGGACGATTTTCCCGATCAGCAGGCGGCGCAGTTGTGGAACCCGGTCGGGTGCCGCGCCTGCCGCGACACCGGCTTCTCGGGGCGTTCCGGCGTGTTCGAGCTGCTGGTCAACGACGCCGAGGTCCGCCGGCTGTGCATCGAACGGGCGAGCGCGGGCGCGATCCGCGACCACGCGCTCCGGCACGGCATGCTGACGCTCCGGCAGTACGGTTACAAGAAGGCCCTGGCCGGCGAGACCACCGTGGATGAAGTGGTGCGCATCACACGGGGGGACATCTCCTGACGGTGTTATGGTGGTTTAGTCGTTTGGTGGTTTGGTGCACGACGTGATACCAAGCTGCCAAACCACCAAACCACACTTCCCCCAATAACAACCGATGTGGGCTCGCGGACGGCTCCCTTCACCGGAAGCAGTTCGCAATTTGCAATCCCCCTCCCATGCCAGACTTCCAATACATCGCTCGCGAACTCAGCGGCCAGCAGGTGGCGGGCGTCGTCTCCGCCACCAGCCAGCAGGATGCGCTCGCCCTGCTGTCGTCGCGCCAGCTGTTCCCGGTCCGCGTCGATCTGGCCGAGGCCGAAAAGACCAGGCAGTCGCATGTCCGCCGGCGGGTCCGCGCGCGGCACTTGTCGGTCTTTTACGGGCAGCTCGCCGACCTGCTGAAGTCCGGCGTCCCCCTGCTGCGGTCGCTGGAACTGCTCGAGAAGCAATCCACCAACCCCGCGCTGCAGAGCGTGCTGGGAGAAGTACGGGCCGACGTCGCCGACGGCACGCGGCTGTACGACGCGATGCGGCAGCACCCCAAAGCGTTCAACGAACTGGTCGTGAGCATGGTCCGGGCCGGCGAAGAGGGGGGATTCCTCGAAGACGTCCTCAAACGCGTCGCCGCGTTCACCGATCACCAGGAGGAGATCAAGGGGCGCGTCATCGGGGCCATGGTCTATCCGATGTTCCTGCTGGTCTTCGGCACCGGCATCGTCTGGGCGCTCCTGGTCTGGTTCGTTCCGAAGTTCTCAGGAATTTTCGACCGCATGGCGGCCCAGGGTGAGCTGCCGTGGGCCACGAAGACGCTGCTCAGCTTCAGCGTGACCGCACAGACGTACTGGCTGCTGGTCCTGGTTCTGATCGGCGCGGCGTTCGCCGGCGGCAAGTACTACATGTCGACGGAGGCGGGGCGGTATCGGATCGACCAGTTCCGGCTGAAGTGTTACGGCCTCAGGCGCATCGTGCGCAGCCTGGCGCTGGCCCGCTTCTGCCGCGTGCTCGGGACGCTGCTCCGCAACGGCGTGCCGATCCTGGAATCGCTCCGCATCGCCAAGGACGCGACAGGCAACCGCGTGCTGAGCGCCGCCGTCGACCGGGCCGCCGACAACGTTTCGTCCGGAAAGTCTCTTGCCCGCCCGCTGGCCGCGAGCGGACAATTCCCCGAGGAGATCGTGGAGATGATCTCCGTCGGCGAGGAGGCCAATAACCTGGAACAGGTGCTGATCGACATCGCCGAGAACCTGGAGCGGCGGACCAACCGCGAGCTGGACCTCGCCGTCCGCATGCTGGAGCCGCTGCTCCTGCTGGTGATGGCGGCGGTGGTGCTGTTCGTCGTGGCGGCGCTCCTGCTGCCGATCCTTCAGCTCTCGGGGACCCTGGGCGGAGGATGATTGACTCTCGCACCAGCGTGGTTCGCGAGATCGTGAGTATTCTGGAATCGTCAGAATTTCGGAGGTTGTTATGCAGACTGTCCGTAAACCCCGTCAGGGACGCCGCCGCGGCTACACGCTGCTCGAAGTCCTGATCGTGGTGGCCATCATCGCGGTGATCGCCGCCATGGTCGTCCCGAACCTGCTCAAGTACCTGCAGTCTTCGAAGGCGCAGGTCACGCAGGCGGAAATCAAGCACATCGAACAGGCGCTCAAACTCTACATCGTGGACCCCGCCCACAATGGCTATCCGCAGGGTGGCTCCGAAGTGCTGCAGCAGTTGATGCTGCCGGAGCCCGACCCGCGCACCGGGAAGGAGATTCCCCCCACGTTCGAGGAGCTGCCGCTCGACGGCTGGGGGCAGCCGTTCAACTATGAGTACCCCACGTCCCGGTTCACCAGCGGCGTCAACAAGCCGGCGCTCTGGTCGAACGGCGAGAACCTCCAGAACGACAACGGCGACGGGGACGACATCAATAACTGGACCTCCCAGACACAGACGCGATGACCCGCCCCCGCCCGTCCGGAATGACGCTGCTGGAGCTGCTGCTCGTGCTCACCGTGCTCGCGGTGCTGGCCGGGCTGAGCGCTCCCTATCTGCAGCGTTACCTGGCGGAACAGGAGCTTAAGCAGAACGTCTCCCTGCTGCGGACGGAGTTGGCCGGCGCGCGGATCAAGGCGGCCGACACCGGCCTCATTTACCAGTTTCGCTCGCAGCCCGACGGTCAGTGGTTCGTCATCCTCCCGCACGAATCGCTGAGCACGGCGTCCGGCGAGACGGCCGCGCACCCCGGGTCGCAGGGGGGGACGCCGCTGATCGCCGGCAGGCTGTCGGAATCGTGCCGTTTCCTGCCACCTCAGGTGGTCTCCGCGCAGTCGATCGTCACGGAGCGGCTGCCCGAGGAATGGGTTAACCTGATGCCCGAGAGCAACGAGCTCAAGGACATCAACTGGTCTCAACCGATCCTGTTTTACCCGCTGGGGGGCGCGACCGACGATCTCGTCACGATTGTCGACCAGGAGGGGCGCGAAGTGACGCTGTTTGTCCGCGGCCTGACGGGAGGCGTGACCGCCGGCAGCCTGATCTACGGAGCCGCGCAATGATTCCGGTCCGAACCCGATCGGCGGGGTGGCTGGGACGCAGGCTGACGTTGCGCTTCGGGAGTGCTCCCTTTGCGACTGGGTCTGGCACATCGCGCGACATTCATCGCCCCGGTTGCGGAAGGGGCCGACTGCCGCTTGTTTCGTTTGCCTACGCCCCAGCCACCCGGCGCACTTGCCGCCGCGCGGGCTTTACCCTGTTCGAAGTCGTATTGTCGCTCGGGATTTTTCTCGGCGCGCTCGCCGCCATCAGCCGCATCGTCGACAGCGGCTCCCGCGCCGCGGTCCGCTCCCGGCTCCAGAACGAGGCCATCCTGCGGTGCGAATCGCAGATGAATCAGGTCGTTGCCGGCGCCCTCGCGCTGCAGGCCGCCGAAGAGACCCCGTTTGAGGACGACACGCAGTGGGCCTGGTCGCTGGTCCTCGCCGAAGGGCCGCACGTCGACCTGCTGAGCGTGCAGGTCGTCGTGACCCATGCCCGCTCCGACGGCCAGATCGATGCCGAGTTCGCGCTCTGGCGGCTCATGCGCAACCCGGAGCTGTACCTGGAAGCGAGTGCCGCCGCGGCCGAAACGACGGAAGAATGACGCTCATGCAGTGGACAGCCACGATCGACCGGCGCGCAACGGGATTCGCCCGAATCCCGCGCCGCCGGTCTGCGCGCGGCTTCACGCTGCTGGAACTGCTGATCGCCCTGTCGCTCAGCCTGCTGCTGCTGGCGGCCGTCTATGGCGCGTTGAACCTGTACTGGCGGCTCCAGTCCGTCGGCCAGGCGGACGTCGAACAGGCCCAGTTGCAGCGCGCGATTATCCGGCAGATCGAACTCGACGTCGGTTCGGTCATCTTTTACGAGCCGGAAGAGGAGGAAGCGTCGGCCACAGAGGACGAGTCCATGTCGCTGGACGAGGAATCGACCGCAGGGTCCGGCAGTTCGTCCGATTCCATGGAGACTTCCGACTCCGGTACCGACAGCGAGGAGTCAACGGCGGTCGAAGCGGAGGACGCCGCCAGCGCGTACGTCTCGACCAGCATGGGGATCGTCGGCGACAGCCAGACGCTCGTGCTGCACATCAGCCGGCCGACGCGCGACCTGTCGTACGCGGCGCTGTCCTCGATCGACAGCGTCGGCAGCCGCGTCAGCGACACCCGCTCGGTGTCGTACTTCCTCGCGGCCTCCGGGGGGACCGGCCTCGCCGGCGCCGTTCAGCCCGCCCCCGAATTCGACGCCGTGAATAACAGCGTCTTCGCCGCCGAATCCGGGCTGGCCCGGCTGGAAGGGGACCGCATGGCGATCGAATTCGCCGATCTCGCCCTCGACACCGAGACGCTCGGCGCCGCCGCGCAGATCATCGCCCCCGAAGTCGTCTCGCTGGAGTTCCAGTATTTCGACGGCGCTGCCTGGCAGACGAGCTGGGACAGCACCGCGTACGGCCAACTCCCCCAGGCGATTGAAGTTTCGCTGGGGATCGTCGACCGCGTCGCCGCGCAACAGTCCCGAACGCAGTTTGACGCTCCGGTCCCCGTCAAGGTCCTGCGACACGTGATCGCAGTGCCGCTGGCCGGTCCCTACGTCCCCGAATCCTATTAGCAGCAGTTTCCGTCGCATGCGTCCGCACGCCCCGACAACTCGATGGCAAGCCGGCGAACGGTCCCGCCGCCGCGGGTCCGTGCTGTTCGTCGTGCTGGTCGTGATCGTACTGCTCTCACTCGCGGCCTACACGTTTTCGGAGGTGATGATCAGCGAGTACCACGCTGTCGACATGTACGGCCGCGACGTGCAGGCGCGAATGCTGGCTGACTCCGGCGTGGAGATGGCGGCCGCGTTGCTCGGCAACCGCGAGGAGTCGACCGCGGCGCTCGTCTATCACAACCCCGTCGCGTTTTCCTCGGTGCTGGTCGTTGACGCGGCGACGGACCGGGGCCGTGGACGGTATTCCATCGTCGCGCCACTGGAGGCCGACGCAACGGCTGCCCAGGTGCGCTACGGGTTGATTGACGAATCAGCCAAACTCAACCTCAACGCGGTTCTGTCGTTCGAGGTGGACGAGGATCAGTCGCGGGACACGCTGCTGGCGATTCCTGGTATGACCGAGGAGATTGCCGACGGCATCCTGGATTTTATCGACGAGGATGATGAACCGCGGATGTACGGGGCCGAGTCGGAATTCTATCAGGGGCTGCAGCCCCCTTATTATCCCAGGAACGGCCCCCTCGATACGCTCGACGAACTGCTGCTCGCAGCCGGCGTCACGCCTGAGTTGCTCTACGGCGAGGACGCAAACCGCAACGGCCTCCTCGACCTCAACGAGAACGACGAGGACGCCTCCCTTCCGCTGGACAACGGCGACGGCGTGCTCGACCTCGGCTGGTTCGCCTACCTCACGGTCTACAGCCGCGAGAGCAACCTCCGCGCGGACGGCACGCCGAAGATCGACCTGAACCAGGCCCTGCTCACCGAGCTGTTCGATGAACTGGAAGAGGAGTTCGGTCCGGACGAAGCGCAGTTCATCGTCGCCTATCGCATGTACGGCGCCAGCAACCTGGAGGAAGACGAGGAGGCCGCAAACCCGGGCGTCGGCCGTGGGGGCCAGGGGAGTACCGGGGATGCCATGACCGACCAGCAACTGCAGAAGGCGGCGCAAGGAGTGGCCAAGGCGCTTGTTTCGGGGGGGGAAGGGGGCGCAATCACCCGCGGGGGGATGGATCTTTCCCAGGGAGCCACGACGGAGATCGCCTCGATCTATGACCTGATTGACGCCGAAGTGACTGGAGAAATCGACGGCAAGGAGCAGACGCTGAAGAGCCCGTGGACGAGCGACTCGTCCAGTTTGCGGGAGAACCTCCCCCTGCTGTTTGAGGCGCTGGGCACCACCACCGAGCCGTACATCGAAGGCCGCATTAACATCAACCAGGCGCGCGCGGCGGTCCTGGAAGGGATCCCCGAGATGACGCCGGAGGTCCTCGACGCAATTGTCACTCAGACGGCTGCCGACGAGGTCGGCGAGATGAGCGAAGACCGCGCCACGACCGGCTGGCTGCTGATCGAGGGGGTCGTCGACCTCCCCACGTTGCGCAAACTCGATCCCTATATCACGGCCCGCGGCGACGTTTACCGGGCGCAGGTCCTGGGACACTTCGACGTGGGCGGTCCGGTCTCCCGGATCGAGGCGGTGATCGATGCCACCGCCATCCCCCCCAAGGTCATTTCCCGCCGCGACATGTCGGCCCTGGGGCCGGCGTTCCCGCTGGCCGCCCCGGCCCCGTGACGTAACGTCTGACGGCAGATTGACATTCGACTGCGACTGAAATGAATTCAACTTGAGTTTGGCCGGATTCCGACCAATGATTGACGACAAGGTGGATTAAGACATGTCCCATCTCCTGGTCCTCGAACTGCAGCCCGACCGTGTCGTCGGCCTCGAAGCG
>CAZWGW010000402.1:4897-6744 GCA_964633565.1 uncultured Planctomycetaceae bacterium | reverse complement strand
CTTTGAAGTTGCGCAGTGTGCGATTTGGCGGGAAAAGTCATCACCTGGGGCGCAACTGGGGAGATTGGACGTCGACGCAACTCAGCCCCTCGCTGACGCTTCGGGTTACGATGCCATTCGCCTCACGCCAATAGCGCAACATCAAAGAGCGTGAGCGAGGGGCTGAGTTGTGTCGACGTCCAATTTCCTCGCTCACGCTTCGGGTTACGTGTGCGGAAGAAGGCACCGCATCCAACGCCGTAATCCTCTGTCCGGACGACACTTCCAACCGGACGCGCATGAATCTGGGGAACACGCATCAAATGTTGCGAATGCGTTAAACGCGTTGATTTGATTGTCTGGGAGGCATCCGTTAGGTTTGCCGCCTTGTCAGGAGTTCCCCGATGTGCCGGGGGGCTTCTCGCCCTCCGCGTGGGAGGGGAATGTCTGGGTCAGGCTGCGGTCGCTCGTGGTCAACCGGAGAAGGAGTGACCGACGATGCCCGCATTACGCGTGATGACGGCAACCTGTGCGGCGGCCCTGCTGGTGAGCAGCGTCGCCCCGGCGGACATGGAAAAGTCCGACGCCAAAAAGGCCGACATGACGTCGATGGCGGACATGATGTCCGACATGATGAGCGAGGGGATGGAAGACCCCGAGGCAGGTCCGAATGACTGGCTGATCAAGCATCCCACGATCACCCGTCTGCTGGAACTGCACAATCAGACCCGCGCCCGCGCGGGGCTCGCGCCGCTGACGCTGAATACCGACATGTGCCTGGCGGCGCAGAAGCACGCCACGTGGATGGCCGACTATGGGTATTTTGCCCACAGCGGCCTGCCGTATCGGGAGAACATTGCGTACAGCCAGTTGACGCCGGAGCATGCCGTGCAGACCTGGACGTATTCGCCGGCCCATTACACGAACCTGCTCTCAGGCCGTGAAGCGGGCTTCGGCTACCAGGTGCGGAACGGGCGGACGTACTGGGTGGCGGTGTTCCGTTAACAATTGCGAGACACCCGGTTTCCTGAAGATACCGGGTGTCTGCACGTCGCCGGCAAACCTGCCCCGCACGCTCTCCCGCGTGCGGGGCTTTTCGTTCCCGCACGGGGGAACCGGGCGCGAATGCAGCTGCTGCCGTCAAACACGGTCGTCTGGACTCTCAGAGAACTGACGTACACACAACATGGGCGGAGGCGACAAGTCGACATCAAGCTCGTTTCAAAAATCTTAGTCCCCCCGGGCATTTTTCCCTTGCATCGCTGAGTTAGTATTGCTTATATGCGAAAAAGCGACGGCGCCAGGTGTACTCGCACCCGGCGCCGTCTGACCAAAGTCGCCCTGTCGCAAAGGGGACAATGGCTATGTGCCATTCTACACAGCAATTTCCCGCTGTGAAGCGGGTCGCACGTCCGCGGCGCCCGTCGTCGCGGAATGCTTGCGTGCGGCCGCCGGTTCTCTGCCCAGCATGCCGCGGCGATCAGCCGGCGCGCGCTTACAGGTCCCACCTGCGGCGCGCGCATGCGCTGACAGCCAGGCGTGTTGTCGCCCATGGGGTGGTCGGCGGTCACGGGAACGCCGTGCGAGCGAACCGCTCGCGCGGCGCGCCCGGCTCTTGTGAGTCCCGAAACCGCGCCTGCGCGCTGTGCCCGTCCCCCGCCGCGTTGGCCCCGTTTGCGGGCGCGAGCCGCACCGGTGTGCGGCGCCGCGTGCCGGCTCCCGATTCGACGTGCACGCCGGGTGCACGTGCCGCGCCGGGATGCCGACAGACGGTCCACAGCGCGCAGCGCGGAGTTTATCGGCGGAGTTTGCCGCGTCGGACGTCAGATCCCCAACTGGCTGAGGCCGTCGGCGATGCGTCCCAGAAT
>CAZWGW010000402.1:0-4887 GCA_964633565.1 uncultured Planctomycetaceae bacterium | reverse complement strand
CGTTTCCTCGAACGGGGCGGCGATGCCGGTCACGCGGTCGAGGAGCGTTTCCTCATCGCCAGCCGGCGCCGGCTGGGATTGTCGCAGGACGCCGTCAATCTCCGCGACAAGCTGCTGGAGTTGTGCGCGCAGGTCCGGATCCACCGGAGCACCCGTGGAGAGTTCCTCGCGCAGTGATTGAAGGGTCTGCTTCAGGTGTTCCTGCGGCATCGCAAACTCCGTGGCACTACAACCCCAACCATGGCAATGGCGCGCCGGCCGGGGGCAGTTTGATCAGGCGGATCCCCATCACGTCGGGATGCGCGGCCACTTCAGCCAGCGCCTGGTCCGACGGTTCATTGTCGAGGTTCAGGACGGCGACCGCTTCGCCGCCCGGAGTATTCTGCAACCGGCCCAGCGCCATGTGGGAAATGTTGACCTGATGCGTGCCGAACGCCGTGCCGATCGCGCCGATGAGGCCCGGCACGTCGCGGTGCAGGTACATCAGCATCAGGCCGTCGAGGTACGCGTCAAGCTGGAAGTGGTCGAGCCGCACGAGCCGCAAGAAGCCCTGGCCGAAGATCGTCCCGGCCACCGTCCGCACATGATCTTCGGTGATCACGGTGGCCGAGAGCATCGTGGTGAAGTCCCCCTTGTCGGTGGAGCTGGACTCGGTGATCTCGATCCCCCGCTCGCGTGCCAGGAGCTCTGCGTTGATCAGGTTGACGTTCTCGTGCAGCGCCGACGACAGGAGGCCCGACGTGAACGCGTTGGCGATCAGGTGCGTCGGCTTGGAGGCGGCCTCGCCGCGGAACAGCAGCCGGGCCGATTTCACGGGGGCCGATTTGTTCCACTGCGCCATCAGGAGGCCCAGGCGGTACGCAAGGTCAAGGTAGGGCTTGACCCCCTGCAGTTCCTTGCCCGAGATGGGCGCCATATTGACGGCGTAACGTACTTCATTCCGTGTGAGGAACGCGCTGATGATCTCGGCCGCTTCCAGGGCCACCTGTTCCTGCGCCTCCTCGGTCGACGCCCCCAGGTGCGGCGTGCAGAGCACCTGCGGCAGCGCGGGGAGGCGGCAGTCTTTCGCGGGGGGCTCATCGACGAACACGTCGAGTGCGGCGCCGCCGACCTGGCCCGACTCGATCGCATCGGCGAGGGCGGCCTCATCGACGATGCCGCCGCGGGCGCAGTTGATGATGCGCACTCCTTTTTTCATGCGCGACAGGCGTTCCGCGCCGATCAGCCCCTGCGTCTCCGGAGTGAGCGGCGTGTGCACGGTGACGAAGTCGCACTTGACCAGCAGTGCGTCGACGTCGCGGTACAGTTCGATCCCCTGTTCGGCGGCCTTGTCGGCCGACAGGAACGGGTCGTAGCCGAGCACGGTCATTTCGAGTCCGCGGCAGCGTCGGGCCACGGCCATCCCCACGCGGCCCAGCCCGACGACGCCGATCGTCTTGCCGGCGAGCTGCGTCCCGGTAAACTTCTTGCGGTCCCATTTCCCCTCGCGCATCGACTGGGCGGCCGGTCCAATATTGCGGGCGAGGGCCAGCAGCATGGCGATCGTGTGCTCGGCCGTGCTGGTCGTGTTCCCCGCGGGGGTGTTCATCACCACGATCCCCTCGCGGGTCGCCGCCGGGAGATCGATGTTGTCGACTCCCACGCCGGCGCGGACGATCACCTTCAGCCGCCGTTGCCCGGCGAGCAGGTCGGCCGTCAGCCGGGTGGCGCTGCGGATGATGATGCCGTCGGCCTCGTGCAGGGCCGCGCGAACCTGCTCCGGAGTGAGCCTGGAGCGGACGACGACTTCAATTCCGGGCGTGTCGCGGAGCAGCTTCAGCCCGGCCGGAGAGAGGTCGTCGGTGATGAGGACGCGGGGCATGCGGTGGTCAGGTCGAGGCGGAAGCAATGACGATACGATAGGAGTTTCGGAGTCGGGAACAAGATTGCAGAATGCAAATTGCGAAATGCGAATTGCAAATTGACTGTTTGCAATTCGCATTTCGCAATTTCGATCCTGCCGCGTGGACAGGCCCGGGGGACCCGGACCCGCCCACATCGTGTCGTCACGCTCCGCGTCATTCGCGTCACGCGGAGCATGACGACTCCTGATTACAGGTCCGCCGGTCGGAACCGGAGCACCCGGCCAGGCTTCATGTTAGAGCCCTCTTCGGCCGTGCCGAGGATCGCGACGAACGCGGCGCCCTGCTTGTCGAAGGCGATCGCCGTCGGTTTGTCGAGATCGGCGACCTTGCGGGTCTCGACGGCGTCGTTCTTGACCGTCAGCTCGAACAGAGCGCCTTTCTTGGTGTCCAGCCACGAGAAGTCGGTGGCGTACAGCTTGCCGGTGGTCGGGCTGTAGGCGAGGCCGGTGATGTCGTTCAGCCCCGTCTCCCACTTGTGCTTCAGTTCGCCCGTCTTGGCGTCATACACGGTGAGCAGCGAATCTCCGGGGACGTTGATCTCCCCCATCTGGCCGACAACGAGCTGCCCCTCCTTGTTCACGGTGATGGCCACCGGTGCGTCGACGTTGACTGCTTCCTTCGTGGCGATGAACCGTTCCAATGGTCCCGGTTCGCCGTCCTTGATGACGGAGCGGACGATCCACCCCTTGGTGTCGTCGCCGTTGGCCGTCGCAAAGATGGCCCCGCCCGTCACGACGACGCCATAGTAATTCCCTTCCGCCTGACCCATGTCGTTCGGTCCCAGCGGGCCGAGTTTGTACTCGGCGGTATCGGCCTTGGCCGGCATCTCGGGAGGAGTCTCGGGAATATCGTACACCAGGATCAACTCCTCCTTGTCAATGCGGCTGCCGTCGCCGACGACGAGGTGCTCTTCATCGAGAAACGCCAGTCCCAGGGGTCCGATGTCGTACATCGGGCCTTTGCCGTAGATGTCGCTCGGAAAGCCGTTGATCTCCATCTTCCGCTGCCGCCGCCGCCCCTGTTCGGCATTGGGGTCCTGATAGAAGCGGACGATGCCGCGGCGCTCGGCCACGAACATGTGGCCCGTCTTGGGATGGAAGGCGATGCCGGTCGGGTTGTCGAGGTTGCCCCCCGCCGGACGCGGGCCGGGCTGCTGCTGGTTCTGTCCCTGGGCCGGGGCGAAGCTCAGTGCCACGCAGGCCGCGGCGATGCACCACAATTTGACATGGGTCGCGAGCATGTTCACACACTCCTGTCAGAAAGAGGTCACAGTGGTCGGTCGTGTTGCGCAGACGCGCGGTAGGTCAGGCTCCCGCCTGACGGCTTCCGCCAGGCTCCTGCCTGACGAGGGGTGGGGACTCAGTTCACCCGGGGCAGCGTGGTCATCCGGACCACGAAAGTCAGCCAGATCGGCCGCATCGTACAAGAGGTCGCACTCGAAAGCAAATTCCTCAGAAACGTCGCCGCCGCCGCCGGAGCCGGAATTTGTGGTAATCGGCCGGGTCGCGGGTGAAATCCCGGCCCGAGATGGTTAGGCTAGTGGGAACCAGCGCGTCCGTCTCAATGCGTCCCGATCCATAACATCTCGTGCGTGCTCCCGGTGGACACGCGCTCCGTCCTGAAGAGGTAGACCTCCATGATGCGCAAGTCGACTCGTCGTGATTTCATCAGGCACACCACCGCAATCGGCGCGGCCCTGTGGGTCGGCGGCCCGAAGGCCTGGTCACAGGAAAAGTCCCCCAATGAGCGCGTCCGTTATGCCTGCATCGGCATCGGCGGCAAAGGGGACAGCGACTCCAGCGACGCGGCGGCCCACGGGGACGTCGTCGCCATCTGTGACATCGACGAACTCCGTCGACGGCGGCGCAAGGAGAATGACCGCTTCAAGGACGCCGAAGAGTTCAGCGACTACCGCGAACTGTTCGACAAGATGGCCGACAAAATCGACGCCGTCACGGTGTCGACGCCGGACCACCATCACTATTTCGCCTCCGCCATCGCCATGAAGCTGGGGAAGGCGTGCTTCACCCAGAAGCCGCTGACGCACAGCGTGTGGGAGGCGCGGCAACTGCAGTTGATCGCGAAGGAGATGGACGTCCCGACGTCGATGGGGAACCAGGGGACCGCCAATGAGACGCTCCGCCGGCAGGCGGCGATCCTCAAGTCGGGGTTCCTCGGCACGATCAAGGAAGTACACGTCATCACCAATCGGCCGGTCTGGCCGCAGGGGGGAGACCGCCCCGAGCCGGCCGAGCCACCCAAGTTCCTCAACTGGGACCAGTGGATCGGTCCCGCGCCGATGCGGCCCTATGCCCCGACGGCGTATCACGACTTCCGCTGGCGCGGCTGGTGGGACTTCGGCACCGGTGCCCTGGGAGACATGGCCTGCCACACGTTCAACATGCCCTACATGGGGCTGGGCCTCGCGGACCCCGTGTCGATCCAGGCCTGGACGACCGGCCACAATCACGACAGCTATCCGCAGAAGTCGAAGATCAAGTACGAGTTCCCCGCCAACGACACTCGAGCGGCGATCCCCGTGTGGTGGTACGACGGCGGCAACGAGCCGGACGAGGCGGTGCTCAACGGCCAGAAATTCAAACGCAACAACAAGGGGGAAGTGCAGGGGGCCATCATCGTCGCCGAGAAGGGGGTGCTCTACTCGCCGGGCGACTACGGTGAGGGGATGGTGCTGATCGGTCCCGACGGCGCGGACATGGAGGCGCCCGAAGTCGAATTCGAGCAGTCCCCCGGTCACTTCACCGAGTATCACCAGTCGATCACCGGTGAGCGGAAACGGGCCACGGCCAACTTCGAGGGCTACGCCGGCAAGCTGACCGAGACGATCCTGCTCGGCAATCTGGCCGTCTGGGCCGCCCCGGAAGGGGAAGGGAAGAAGATCGAGTGGAACGCGGAGAAGCTCGAGGCGACGAACGCCCCGGAAGTCGCCAACGTCGTCCACCGGAATTACCGCGAGGAGTGG
>CAZWGW010000401.1:349-6748 GCA_964633565.1 uncultured Planctomycetaceae bacterium | reverse complement strand
GGACCTCTGCAGATCGTTATGCAACACGAACGAACAGCCGGAGTGCAGCCCAGCGGGAGAACATCGCCTGCAGCCGGGACGACAAGTCGCCAACGTCCACCGAAGCATCGCTCGCAGCCGGGAGCAGCGCGTCCCCCAGCGACGCTCCGTCGACGAGCCGCTGCAGCAACCGGAACTCGTCGCAATCGACCTCCTGCCAGATGACGCGATAATTGCTTCGCGTCATCACCAGGCATGTGTCGCGGCGCTGAAAAACGTGCGGCCATGCCAGTTCCGGATCCTGCCCGATCAGGTCGTGCACGGCAAACCGCGTCTGCATCAGTCGCAGGCACGGCGCACCGATGAAGCGAAGTTGCGACAATTCGTGAGACGCCAGAGTCCGGATCGAGTCGACGTCGAGACCCGGTTGATCTTCAATCCCCGGTCCATCGAAGACCTCGGCGACAACACGTTCAAACCGTGCCAGCTCGATGAGAAACCCGGACCAGTCGGCGCCGCCCGCATCGTCCTGTTCGCAGGTCGGGCTGGTTTCGCGGAGGAAATCGACGAAACCGTCGCCGAAACGACCCAGCGTGTAACTGCGGGACGGATGGGCTGCGATGTATTCCAGCGCGAACTGCCGGAATGCGTCGTCCCCGACTGTCTTGCGAAACGTCGGAAAGTCATTCTGCAGGCACTCCACGAGCCGCGCGAAGTACGCGTTGTGATAGATCGCCAGCCGCTCCATCGCAGTCAGGCGGCGCGATCGGCACACGATCGATTCGATCTGCGTCGGCGACACATCGATCGAATGCCGTGCAGCAGGATGCCCGAAGCCGGCCTCCACACTCAGCGGATGCGTGATGATCGTTCGCATCCAGCGCTCCGTCCTGTCCAGCGTCACGATCGCAGCCATCACGCCACCTCCAGCACGGAGAGCTGATTCTGGCGGACGGCGGACGTTCGTTCTCCGGGCACGTCGGCCACCCGCGGCCGGCAGCGTCCCTCCATGAACTGCTTCGCCTTCAGCACTTCGGCGTGCAGCACCGGAAACGCCGGGATCTGCGCATCCCATTCCAGCAGCGTCGACACGCCGTCTGTGAGACCGTACGCCAGGCGGTACAGTTCCCACACGGCGTCGGTCACGTGCCCGTCGTGCGTATCGATGCAATGCGTGCCGTTGTCCGTGTGGCCCGCCAGGTGAAACTGCACGATCCGGTCGTGCGGCACGGATCGTACATACTCGACCGGATCAAAATCGTGGTTGCGGCTCGAAACGTAGACGTTATTCACGTCGAGGAGCAGGCCGCAACCGGTTTCGTCCGTCATGCGGCTGAGGAACTCCCACTCGGTCATTGTCGAATGGGCGAACGTCACATAGCTGCTGGGGTTCTCCAGCACCAGCGGCCGTTCGAGAAAGTCCTGCACGGTGCGAACCCGTTCCACGACGTGCCGCAGTGATTCGTCATTCAGTGGAATCGGCAGCAGGTCGTGTGTATTGATCCCGGCGACTCCGGTCCAGCAGAGGTGATCGGAGACCCAGCCGGCCCGGACTTCCCCGGTCAACTGTTTCAGTTTCGCCAGGTACTCGAAATCCAGCGGATCGGTGCTGCCGATCGACAGCGAGACGCCGTGCATCACGATCGGATACCGCTCGGCGATCTGATTCAACACGTGGCGCGGGCGTCCCCGGGAATCCATGAAGTTCTCGGAGATGATCTCAAACCAGTCGACGGCCGGCTGGTGCTCCAGAATGTGCTGGAAGTGAACCGTCCGCAGGCCGACGCCCAGCCCAAGATGCGGATGACCGAGGCGGGGGGATTCCATGGTGCTGTTCCGGCGAGATGTTGCCCACGAAATTGCAGGACATCCCTTGAGATGCCGGTCATCACGCGGTGGTTTCGGCGGCGACCGAGGATGGGGGGGGGGGCCGAGGCTGAACGAATGACACAAGTCCATTGACCTCACCCCGGCCGGGAGAACTTGCGAGGCGTGCCGAAGCGCATGTGACGAAGCCCCGGCGGACGTTCCGGGGCTTCGCCTCATGATATCTGATTACCTCGCAGACCAATGGATGGTCTTTTCAACTCACCGGGTCTCGACGATTGGCCAGCCCCGGCCACCCACTCTCGGTCGCGAGATCAGGGATGACGATGTCCCGCATGCTGGACCATTTCGCGGCAGGCAGCGGCGCATTCCTGGCACGTCTTGGCGCATTGCTGCATGTGTGCGTCATCCTTGAACTGACCGCACAGTTCGACGCAGCGGTCGCAGGCTGCGGCACACGCGTCGCAGACTTCGGGGGCCAGCAGGCTGCCACGGGCGGACAGCGAAGCTGAGACGCGGCACAGGTCCGCACAGTCGTTGCACGCCTCGGCCGTTGTTGCATGGTCCTTGTGACCCTCGGCCAGGAGGCTCGCGCAATGGGCATAGCACGATTCGCAGTCCGTCAGGCACTGGGCACAGATTCTGGCGCACTGGTCAAAATGCCCGGCATGATGGGCGTGGGCTGGTGGTGTATCAGCAGCCCGGGTCTGCAGCAGAACCGCAGCGCCGCACATGACTGCCGCACCGGCAATCAGGGTCACTCGTTGGGAACGTGTCATGGAGTCTCTCCTCTCTCGGGGCCGGGCCTCTGCAGGTCGGCCGTGGTGTGTGTGCAGGTTCGTCGAACTACTGTCGCACCATTACGGCAGCAGTCGGAACCGGTTTCGGAATTTCAACAGTTCGATGGGCAAAGGCCGTGCGGGCCAGCAGGCCGTCGATGGACAACGGCCCGGGACCGAACAGCAGTACGATCAGAGATGTCAGCAGGAACAGGAACGGCGCCGCCGTCACGAAACCATCAGGATTCGAAACGATTGTCTCGACGACGTCGCGATGGGCGGTGCCATACGCAACGACCATTGTAGCGATCAGCGGAATGGCCGCGATCCGCGAACAGAACCCGGCCACCAGCAGCAGTCCGCCGACACATTCGACGGTTCCGGCGGCGTATGCGTTCGCCAGGGGGAACGGAATGCCGATGCTGCCGAAGAACTCGGCCGTGCGGTCGATGTTCATCAGCTTCCCCTGTCCGGTGAGAAAGAATTGCCATCCCCAGTAGAGCCGCATGCCGAGCAACAGCAGCGGCTGCGCACGATTCAGGATTCTGGCCCCGGCCTCATACACGCGCCGGGCGCCAGCAACTGGTAAGGACATCTGAACTCTCCTCGTTGTGTTTGCTTCTGTGTGACTGGCGCACGAACGTGAGGCCACGCGGCGAACCAGCGGCGCGGTGAGTGCCCGGCCCCCCGGCTGCAGTTGCAACCGGGGGGCACCCGAGCACACACACCTTGCGCGACGCCGTCGCCGCGCCGAGGTGCTCGCTTGCGTGCTGCCAGTGATCTTGTCACGTGCTGGTTGTGACATGGTTTCCTGACCATGTCACAGCGACGACCGCAGGTCTCCCGGCGTTGCACTTCAAGCCGGCGGTGCGCCCACTTCCTTACCGGCCGCCTTCATCCTTGCCTCGAATGCTTCGCGGGCCTTCTTCCAGGCGGCTTCGTCCTTCATCGGGACGGCACAGCCACCGTGCCCCTTGCACTCGTTCTTGCCGGCCATTTCGCCGCAGCCGCCCTGCCCCTTGCACTCATTGTGCCCTTTGCACTCATGGTGCATTGAAGCGGTGGCACAGCCACCCTGCCCGGCGCAGGCGTTGGTTCCGCCGGCCCCCTCGCCTTTACAGCCGTTGAGGCCTTTGCAGGCGTGTGCTTCGCCCGCGGCGGTTGTCGTGCCGCCGGCGGTTGAGCCGCCTCCAGTCGTTCCTCCGCCCCCACCGCCGCCGTTGTTTCCTTTGCCGCAGCCGCTGATGACCGTGCCGGCCACAAGTCCGCCGAACGCGGCGGCCGTCAGCCGTGTGAAGTCCCGTCGATTCAGTTTCTCCGACGCCATGATGACTCGTCCTCCAGGATTGGTGTGCTCGCCGGCCGGCAACACGCCGGGCCGGAATACAGATTCGATGCGAATGAGTCGAATCGAGTTACAAGCTCAGGAATTCGTGAAACAGAGTGCTCGACATTCCCAAATAACTTCCTCGTCAACCGCGCGCTGAGCGGTCGGCACCTGATCCATGGAGACCGCTCTAGCCCGATGGCGCCGCGAGCCGAAACGCGATACGGCCCGAATCAGGTTCACCGTGGGGCGATGGCGCGTCCGAACAACGGCTTGTGATGAAATTCTGTCGGCGAAGAGGTCGCTGAACCGCGATCAGGCTCGAACCGCGACGGCTTCAGTTCGTCGAGAGGCAACATCCGCCGGCTCCAGCGCGCAGAACTGCGGCTCTTCATCCGCAGCTCCATCCGCCGGCGTCTGTGGCGAACGGACCGCATGCAGCGGCCGCAGGTAGACGATGTCCCGCGGGAAGAACAGTTCCAGCGTCCAGTCGAGAGCGACGCGCACCTTCCGCTCGAAGCCGGGCAATTTCATCAGGTACACAGTGCGCCACAGCCACCACGCAAAGAACCCGGAGAATTTCATCCCCAGGATCTCGGCGACGGCGCACCGCCGGCCGAGTCCGGCCAGCAATCCCTGTGACTTGTGCCGGAATTCCTGCGTCGGTCGTCCGTGAATTGTGGCGGCGATGTTCTCCGCCAGCCGCCGCCCCTGTCGCAGAGCGTATTGTGCAGTCGGCGGGCAGACTTTCCCGGTGACCAGGTCCGGGATCGCCGCACTGTCGCCGATCGCCCAGATGCCGGGGCGTTCCTTAACCGCCATCGTGGCATCGACGTCGATCTTGCCGTTGCCGGTTTTGGGGAGCGGCATGCCGTCGAGAATGGGGCACGGGGCGACGCCTGCCGCCCAGACAAACGTGCGGCACGGGACCTCCTCCCCGGTCGACAGTGTGACTCGCGTCGGCTCGCACCGCGCGACTTTCGTCTGCAGCAGTACTTCGACTCCCTGTTCGCGGAGCTTCTTCAAGGCGTATTCCGACAGCGATTCGCTGACCTCCGGCAGAATGCGGTTGCCGGAGTGGACCAGCACGATGCGCACGTCTCCCGGAGCGATTCGCGGATAGTACTTCCCGGCACCGCGCACAAAATCATTCAGCTCGGCGATCGTCTCGACGCCGGCAAACCCGCCCCCCGCCACCACAAACGTGAGCAATTCACGCCGTGCCTGCGAATCGATTTCCAGATCCGCATGTTCCAGCTTGTCGATGACCTGCGCATGCAGCGCCGTCGCGTCGGCAAGGCTTTTGATGGTCAAGGCGTGCTCGGCCACGCCCGACGTGCCGAAGAAGTTGGGCACCGAACCCAGTGCGAATACCAGGTGGTCGAACTCAATCCGGTAGCGGCCGCATTTGCCGCAGTGACGCGCCGTCACGATGCGGCGTTCGATGTCGACCGCCAGCACTTCCGCCTGGCGGACGCAGGTCTTTCGCAACAGCGCCCGCAGTGGAAAGACGATGTGCTTCGGTTGAATGGAACCGGACGGCACTTCCGGCAGCAGCGGCGTAAACGTGAAAAAGTTCTCGCTGTCGAGCAGCGTGATTTCGACGTCCGGGTTATTGCGGAACAGTCGTTCGAGCCGCAGGGCGACCGTCGTACCCGCAAAACCCCCGCCCAGAATCACAATGCGTATTGGCGTCGACATGACCGGAACCTTCCTTCACTCGGGAACCTCCGGGATTCAGCCCTGTCCGGGACGGTCTGCCACTTCGATGAGTTCCCGCCGGACCCGGTTTCAACATTTTGTCCTGCAATGTTGCCCGGGGTCACAAGGGCCGGGTATATTCACTGACACTTGTCTTATTCGGTGCTGTGTCGGCCGGGTCTCGCCCTGGCTGCGAATTGAATTCTTCATCCAGCAGGCAAGGGCGTCGTATGGCCGAATCACAGGATCTGGTCTGCACCGGTTGTCAGAAAACGCTCCGCGTTCCGGCCAAGTTCTGGGGCAAGAAAGTCCGATGTCCCGGTTGCCGGCAGGTGCTATCGGTCCCGGCAGGCATCGCGTCGACCGCACCAGCAGCGCCTCACAAGGCGAGCCTTCCCAAAGCGGCCGCCGGGGTTCAACGCGCCAGTCCCTCGGTCGCCAGAGTGCCGCCGCCACCGCCGGTCGACGCATTGGACGACGTCGACTTCATCGACGATGCCGACAATCCCTACGCGGAAGATCCCTACGGGGACCTGCCGGACCAGTACGAATTCGATCGGCCGCCCCGCCCCAAGGCCCGCCCAAAACCAAAGAAACGCAAGAAGAAGCCGAAGGCGTCCAAGTCGGAGAGCAGCGGCGGCGCCTTCCGCATGGAACGGGGGATGCTGGGCGCGGGCGTGCTGGGCGGCATGGGCCTGATGGCCCTCGCGGTGATCTGGTTCGTTGCCGGACTGATGGGCGGTGTCCTGTTCTATTATCCGCCTGTCCTGTTCATCATCGGGTTCG
>CAZWGW010000401.1:0-339 GCA_964633565.1 uncultured Planctomycetaceae bacterium | reverse complement strand
GGAGTTATCGGCAGCGACTGAGCAGCCTCGTGACGTGATCGATCCGTCCGACGATTATCGGGTGATCTGCACGGCGTGCCCGTCCGGATCCCGAAGCTGCAGGCTGGTCTGGTATCCCAATGCGTCCGAAGGCAGACTGACCGCGCCCGGCGAGATCCGCTTGACGTTGCGGTCGCGCGACAGCGTTGACAGGGCTTCGACGCTGGATGCCGCCAACTCGACATGCCAGTGAATCAGATCATTGGCTCGTTCATCCTGCGGATACGGCCGGCCATCCGTCGGTGACAGGTACTCGAGCAGTTCCACACCCGGCCCGCGTTCCGCCCGGAGCGTTGTGAT
>CAZWGW010000400.1:0-6754 GCA_964633565.1 uncultured Planctomycetaceae bacterium | reverse complement strand
ACCTCGTCGACGGCGGACGGCGAGCGCGGCACGGCGCCGGCCAGGGCGCTCGCGCCGAGAGAGGACGCCAGGAGCGCGAGCGAACCCACGACGATCACCGGCCGCCGCAGCGCGAACCCGACGACACCCGCGGCCATCAGCGTAAACGCGACCCAGTGAAACATCGAAAATGCCAGATGTTCCGCCAGCAGATAGATCGGCTTCAGGATCCCGGCGGACGCCTCGCGCGCCGTCTGGCTCTCGTCGACGTCCTGAGCGATCGATTCGACGGTCTGGCGCGTGTCCTGCAGGACCTGTTCCGCCCGCTCCCCGGTCGCCGGCGAATCGGAGGCTTCCTGGGCCAATGCAACCGCGGGGAACACCATGAGCGCGACCGCAAACGGCAGGCTGAGAAGGCTTCTGTTCATCGCGGAGATCCTCGACACGGTATTGGGGACGTCGTGACGCAGATGACGATACGGTACGTCGAGTCGACTGGATCAAACCATTTTTCCGGTTCAGCGCCCCTCGAGTCGTTCTCCATACTGCGCCGCGTAATAGTGCTGATATTCGCCCGACTTGATCCGTGCCACCCACGCGCCATGGGCAAGGTACCAGTCAATCGTCTCCCGCAGGCCGGCGGCGAAGTCGACCTGCGGCGTCCAGTCCAGTTCCCGTTCGGCCTTGCCGCAGTCGATGGCATACCGCTGGTCGTGCCCCGGCCGGTCGGACACGTACTTGATCAGTGTCTCCGGCTTCCCCAGCAACCTGAGCAGGGTCCGCGTGACGTCGATGTTTCTGAGTTCACAACGGCCGCCGAAGTTGTACACCTCCCCCACGCGCCCACGGCGGAGCGCCGCTTCAATACCACGGCAATGATCGAGCACATGGATCCAGTCGCGGACGTTTTCCCCCTTGCCGTACACCGGGAGCGGCAGGTCCGCCAGCGCGTTTGAGATGAACAGCGGGATCAGCTTTTCCGGAAACTGGTACGGGCCGTAGTTGTTCGAGCAGCGCGTGATGATTCCCGGAAAGTCGAACGTGTGGCAGTACGCCCGCACGAGCAGGTCAGCCGCCGTCTTCGACGCGGAATACGGACTGTTGGGCGCCAGTGGCGTCTCTTCCGTGAAAAAACCCTCCGTGCCGAGCGAGCCGTACACCTCGTCGGTCGAGACCTGCACGTACCGCGGGACGCCAAGCTTGCGGCAGGCGTCGAGCAGCACCTGTGTCCCGATGATGTTTGTCTGGATGAACGGGCCCGAGTCGAGGATGCTGCGGTCCACGTGGCTCTCGGCCGCGAAGTGGACCACGGCGTCGGGCCGGGATCCGGCCAGGGTGTGCTCGACGAACGCCCGGTCGCAGATGTCGCCCCGGCGGAAGGTGTAGCGTGCGCTGTCCGCCATGTCCGCGAGGTTTTCGAGGTTCCCGGCATAGGTCAGCTTGTCGATATTGACGACCGACAGTGCCGGATCCGAGGCCAGCAGGTGTCGTACGAAATTCGACCCGATAAACCCGCAGCCGCCGGTGATGAGGAGGCGTTGCATGCCAGCGAACCTCACGTTCTGGGACTCTCACTAAGGACCGCCCACCGAGATGAATCCTGCGCAACACTAGCAAGCGGACTCCGGTCAGGGCAATACCACCGGGCCAGCTCGTGACCAGCCGAAACGACGCCAGGTCCTGTGGCCAATCCCGGCCGCCTCGTACAAACGGTCGCCCGTGCTACAATGGGCGCGTGGGCCGGTAAGTTCACAGACTTTGAGTCGCACGTGGGACGGGCGGTTGATACGGGTCGCTGCCTGTTGGTTGTGATTCGAGGGACGATCCTCGGGGTTTCCAATGGTGGCAGAAAATTCGGCGCGACGCGGCATCATTCTCGCCGGCGGCAGTGGGACGCGGCTCTACCCCATCACGAAGTCGATCAGCAAACAACTGCTGCCGGTCTACGACAAGCCGATGGTCTACTATCCGCTGTCGACGCTGATGCTGGCGGGGATCCGCGAGGTGCTGGTGATCAGCACCCCCCACGATTTGCCGCTCTACCGGCACCTGCTCGAGGATGGCGCCCAATGGGGGATGCGGTTCGAATATGTCGAACAGCCGCGCCCGGAGGGGCTGGCCCAGGCGTTCATTCTGGGCGCGGAATTCGTCGCCGGCCGGCCCTCCTGCCTGGTCCTCGGGGACAACATCTTTTACGGCCACCAGCTTTCGCAGGATCTGCAGGCCGCGAGCGCGCGCCGGGAGGGGGCCACGATCTTCGCCTATCACGTGCGCGATCCGCAGCGGTACGGCGTGGTGGAACTCGACGGTGAGGGACGTCCGCTCAGTATCGAAGAAAAGCCCGCCAAGCCCAGGTCGCACCTGGCGGTGACAGGCCTGTATTTTTACGACGCGGACGTCGTCGACATCGCGCGCTCGATTCGCCCGTCGGCGCGGGGAGAACTCGAAATCACCGCCGTGAACGACGCCTATCTGCAGCGCCGACGGCTCAACGTGGAAATCCTGGGCCGCGGCACCGCCTGGCTCGACACGGGAACGCAGCAATCCCTGCACGACGCCTCCGCCTACGTGGGCATTCTGGAGCAGCGGCAGGGGCTGAAGATCTCCTGCCCGGAGGAGATCGCCTGGCGGATGGGCTACATCAGTTCCGACCAGTTCCGCCAACTCGGAGAGGGGCTGTCCAGCAGCGCCTATGGGCAATACCTGCTGTCGTTGCTCGCTTCGGGCGCGTGACGGGGACCGCACCCGCCGCAGTGAAAATTGAGAGTCGAGAGTGGAGAGTCATCGGGATGAAGCGTCACGGTCCGCTCGACTTGTTCCTTAAGGCGATCGCCGCGGTGGTTTTCGTTTCGCGCGTTGATGACCGGAATGTGGCTGGTCCGCTTCGCTCGCAATCTACGGCACGTGATTGTGGTCGTCGATGATGCGGCAGATGCGCTGGCAGCGCTTGATTCCAAGCAGGTCCACAGCAACTGCGAAGAGCAGGATGACGGAGAACACAACCCCGCTTCGAGTGTCGGTGAACCAGAGAGCGATCGTGGTTGCGAGTACCAGACAGAAGGCGACCGCCTTTCGAACATACTCGCGGTGCAGGTCGTCCGATAATGATTGGAGCAGGTTCGACTGCTTTGTTATTCTCGATTCCACAATTCGCGTCTCCGGGACCTGACGGGTTCTTTCAAGGATCCGTGGAACCGCCCGTGTCGATCGTCGCCTGAGGCACGGATCGGATCTCAAGTCATTCTACCAGAGGGTGCGATGCTGAGGAGCTGCGCTGGTCGTCGCCTTGCAGTTACAGGCGGCCGGCCGCAGAATGGGGGCCGTTCCCTCCGACTCTTCTGCAGGAGC
The DNA here is from genome assembly GCA_964633565.1 of uncultured Planctomycetaceae bacterium. Lineage (GTDB taxonomy): Bacteria > Planctomycetota > Planctomycetia > Planctomycetales > Planctomycetaceae > CAZWGW01. Next base: position 3,427 of record CAZWGW010000400.1, on the reverse strand, counting down.
TTCGCGATGCGCCCCGCTTCGACTCTTGGCGTTCTTTGTGTCCTGGTCGTGATCCCTGTCGCCGCGAGTGCGGCCGACCTGGAGGTCATCCCTGGTGTCGAACAGCAGCCCTTGGTGGCGGCGACCGGGCGGCTGCTCCAGGCGCTGCAGCTTGTGGGGGCGCCGCTGAACGACGAGGACACGCACGCGATCCAGTCGGCGATGCAGTCGGCCGACGCCGCCGAGTGCGTCACACGAATCCAGGAAGTGCTCGACAGACACTGCCTGGCGCAGGTGAACATCAACGCCGAGAGCCGGGTTTCAGCGAAAGAGGGCCCGGTCCGGAAGGAACTGATGCAGCAGGGGTGGCGGACATTCCTGGTCAAGGTCCACAACGAAGCCCGCATTACTCCAGTCCTGCGCGTCGAAAGCCCCCAGTCGGCGCCCGTCTATGAGCAGGGGCGTTTTCCCCGCGAGAAGCCGCAGACGGTCGAGAACCTCGTCACTGCGGCCGAGGCGGCGCAGCGATTCCTCGACATTGAAGTCTTCGGCAAGCAACCGCTGAAACCGGAACTGTCGGGGCTGAACGTCGAATACCGCATCGTGCAGCTCTTTTCACGCGACGTCGGCCGGCGGGAAGCGACGCTGGTCTTCAACGTGGGTCAGGGGACGCAGGACCTGGGGTTCCGGAGCGAAGTGCCGATCCTGTTCGAGTCGGTGCCGTCGGTCGAAGTCGTGCTGGGAGTGAAGGACGTCGACGGCACGCCGACGATGGCATCGTTCACGGTTCGCGATACTCACGGGCGGGTGTATCCGAACTCGGCGCGGCGGCTCGCGCCGGACTTCTTCTTCCACAATCAGATCTACCGGGCGGACGGCGAGTCGATCCACCTGCCGGCCGGGGAGTACACGGTTGAGGTGGGGCGCGGGCCGGAGTACCACATCGATACGCACGAGCTCGTCGTGCAGGACGGCGTCGTGAGCCAGGCGGCAGAATTTCCGTTGCGGCGGTGGATTCACCCGAAGGAGCGGGGCTGGTACTCCGGCGACCACCACGTTCATGCCGCAGGCTGCAAGCACTACGACAGCCCGACGGAGGGTGTGTCGCCGGCCGACATGATGCGGCACGTGCTCGGAGAAGACCTCAACGTCGGCTGCGTCCTCTCGTGGGGACCCTGCTGGTACACGCAGAAGCAGTACTTCGAAGGGAAGGTCTCGGCGTTGTCGCGGCCGAACTACCTGATGCGCTACGACGTCGAGGTCAGCGGGTTCCCGTCGTCGCACGCGGGGCACCTGTGCCTCTTGCGGCTGATTGAGGACGATTACCCGGGGACGACGTACCTGGAAGAGTGGCCGAGTTGGACAATGCCGGTGCTGCAGTGGGGCCAGCGGCAGGGGGCGGTGGTGGGTTACAGTCACAGCGGCTGGGGACTGGCGCTCCCCGATTATGGGACGAACGGCGAGCGGCTCGACCCGATCAACTATCCCAACCGCAAGCCGCCGGTCGGGCGCGCGGCGGACAAGCTGCCGGACTACGCGATGCCGCCATTCGACGGGATCGGCGCGAATGAGTACATCGTGACGGCGGCGACTGGAGCGTGCGACTTCATCTCGGCCGTCGATACGCCGGCGATCTGGGAACTCAACATCTGGTATCACACGAACAATTGCGGACTGCGGCCGCGGATCAGTGGCGAAACGGACTTCCCGTGTATTTACGGCGAAAAGGTCGGGCTGGGGCGGATCTACGTGAAGCTCGACCAGGACCAGCCGCTCGATTACGACGCCTGGGTGCAGGGAGTGAAGAACGGCCGGAGCTACTGCACGGACGGCCTGAGCCACGTAATGGACTTCCGCGTCACCCCGTTTAGCCGCAACGCCAACGGCGTGCGCGTCGGCGAGCCCGGTACGGACGACAAGATCAGCCAGCTCAACCTGGCACAGCCGGGCAAAGTAAAAGTCGAGTTCGACGTCGCGGCGCTGTTGGCGGAGAAGCCGAACGAGCAGACCGAGGCGATCCGTAAGCGCAGGCTGGACCAGCAGCCGTACTGGCACATCGAGCGGGCACGCATCGGCGACACGCGCAAGGTGCCGGTGGAAGTGATCGTGAACGGCTACCCGGCGGCGACGAAGGAGCTTGAGGCGGATGGTTCGACGCAGTCACTGTCGTTCGACGTCGACGTGCCGCATTCGTCGTGGATCGCCGTGCGGATCCTGCCGAGCGTGCACACCAACCCGATCTACTTGGAGGTGGGGGGGAAGCCGATCCGGGCGTCAAAACGGAGCGCCGAGTGGTGCCGCAAGGCGGTCGACGTGTGCTGGAACGCGAAGCGGAACCAGATCCGGGACGAAGACCGCGAGGCGGCGAAGGCGGCGTACGATGCCGCCGCGAAGTTGTATGAACAGGTCCTCGCAGAGAGCGTGGCGGAGTAACACGATGCGTCGCCCTGGCCGCGTGATGCCGAATCGCGCGCATCGCGATGGCGCGATGAACTGCCGCGGAACAAGCCCGAGTGCGCGGGGGAATGAGATGATGCGCCGCGGTTGCTGGACAATTGCGATGCTGTGCGTGGCGGCCGTTGCCGCGCCCGGGTGTTCCTCGAAGCACGGTGCGAATGGGGACGAGTGGCTCATCGTCTCGAGCGACGCGGCCGAGATCGAAGCGCATCGACAACTCTCGGAGGCGACCGAGCAGGCGGAGTTCGAGTCGGTATTCGCAGGGCTCGAAGCGCAGTCCGCGCAGGTCGCACCGGCGATATTCCGGATGGACGGCTGGATCGGCCCGGAGACCGTGCGCCTGATTGAATCGCGCAAGGACGAGTCCCTCGCGCGCCTCAACGCCATGCTGACGCCGGGGGCCCCGACGGCGAAAAGCACTGCCGCGGCGCTGGTCCTGTGCCGGATGGAGATTGAATCCGGACGGACATATCTGGTTCACGTGCTGGCCAACGGGAACGCGATGCTGCGCACCCGCGTACTGAACGAGATCGGCCAAAGCCTGCTCGGATACAGTCCGGAAAACGAGCGTCAGTATCGCGAATTCGTCCTGGCGTCACCGGATCTGGTCACGGGGCTGGTGAAGCATCTCGACGATCCCGACGGCAATCTCGCGAAGGCCGCGATCCAGTGCTGCGGGGCGCTCGAACTGCCGGGCACCAACGAACGGTTTCGGGCACTGCTGGCGCGTCCGGATGCGCCGGACCGGCCGCGCGTCCTGTACTGGCTGTCACAGGGTCCGCTGACATCTGACCTGCTCGACGTGGTGCTGGCCGCGCCCGTTGTGTCCGTCGATCCAAATAATCCGCCCGACATCTCATTGCTGGCGGCCTTTGCGCGGCTGGATGATCCACAGCTCCGGCAGCGGGCCCGGCAGGAACTGGTGCGGATTCTGGATCTCTGGAAAGACGATGGAAGACTCGGGTTTCGCGGGGACCGGATTGCGCTGATG
>CAZWGW010000399.1:3869-6778 GCA_964633565.1 uncultured Planctomycetaceae bacterium | reverse complement strand
GCGGCTTCATCGCGACGACCGATCCGGACGGCAAGTCGTGGGACCTGATCGCGACCGGCTTCCGCAACGAATTCGACGCGGCATTCAACAGGGACGGCGAACTGTTCGCCTACGACGCCGACATGGAGTGGGACTTCAATACGCCGTGGTACCGGCCGACACGAATCTGCCACGTCGTCAGCGGCGCGGACTTCGGCTGGCGCAACGGCAGCGGCAAGTGGCGTGTGTCGTATCCCGACAGTCTCCCGGCCGCCGTCGACATCGGTCCCGGTTCGCCGACCGGTGTCTGTTTCGGTTATGGGGCGAAGTTCCCGCAGAAGTATCAGGACGCGCTCTTCGCCTGTGACTGGAGTTATGGCAAACTGTACGCCGTGCACCTGGAGCCGGATGGATCCAGCTACGGCGGCACGTTTGAGGAGTTCGTCGCCGGCACACCGCTGCCGCTGACTGACGTCGTCGTCAATCCACACGACGGCGCGTTGTACTTCACAATCGGCGGGCGGAAGGTGCAATCGGGCCTGTACCGCGTTGCGTATGCCCCGGGCAACGAGCAGCGCGCACCCGGAAAACTCGAGGATTCCGCCGTGCAATTGGATCTCCGTGGTCACAGGGGATTGCGACGGACTCGCCACGAAATGGAGGCGTTTCATGCACCTGGCGAGGGATCGCTCGACACCATCTGGGAGTTTCTCAGGATTGCGGAAGACCGATCCATTCAGTTTTCTGCACGGGTCGCACTGGAGCACCAACCGGTCGAGCAGTGGCGGGAACGTGCGATGAGCGAGACTGAGACTGATCCCGCACTCGCCGCGCTGCTCGCTCTCGTCCGCCAGCAGAAGCGCCCCGCGTCGCTACGGAACGAAGTCCACGACCCGAAGGTGCCCACGTATCCGTGCGAACTCGACCTGACCGGCGTCGACATGGAACTCAAGAGTAAGCTCCTCGCGCGCCTGGGACAATTTGACTGGGAGCGACTCAATCCCGAACAGCGGATCTCGCTCCTCCGCATTTACACCGTGCTCCTCTGCCGCATGGGCCCGCCCGATGAAGCGACCCGCGAAAAACTCATTGCGCGCCTCGACGCGATTTATCCCGCACCGGCAAAGGAACTGAACGCCAGTCTGTGTGAACTGCTGGTTTACCTGCAGGCGCCGAGTGCCGCAGAGAAGACCGTCGCGCTGCTGGAGGCCGCTCCGACGCAGGAGGAGCAGATCGACTACGCCAAGTCGCTCCGCTTCCTCAGGACCGGCTGGAGCGATGAACTGCTCAAGTCGTACTTCGGCTGGTTTGTCAAAGCCCGTGATTACCACGGAGGTGCAAACTTCGCAATGTTCATGGACGACATCCGCAAGGACGCATTGACGCTCCTGACCGCCGAGCAGAAACTCGCCATGCAGGACCTGCTCGACGCGGCAACGAAGCCGGAGCAACCCGCGGTGGCTGCCGCGCCGCGGCCGTTCGTCAAAGCCTGGACGATGGACGACGTGCTGCCGCTCGTCGAAGGCGGCCTGCACGATCGCGACTTCGAGCGGGGCCGGCGGCTGTTCGGCGATGCCCGCTGCTTCACCTGTCACCGCTTCGACAACGACGGCGGCGCGATGGGGCCGGACCTCACCTCGCTCGCAGGGCGCTTCAGCCGCCGCGACATCCTGGAGGCCGTCCTCGACCCGGGCAAGGTGGTCAGCGACCAGTACGCCGCCGTCCAGGTTGTCACAACGGATGGCAACGTCGTCGTTGGCCGGATTGTGAACCTCAGCGGCGACACGATGCAGATCAACACCGACATGGCCGATCCCAACGCCCTGACGCAGGTCAACCGCCGCGAGATCGAGGAGATGCAGCCGTCGAAGGTGTCGATGATGCCCAAGGGACTGCTCGACACGCTGCACGAGGATGAGGTGCTCGACCTGATGGCCTACCTGCTGTCGCGCGGCCAGCGGGAGAGCGACATGTTCGCCCTCGCCGGCGCCGGGGACGCAGATAACCTGGCGGTCGCCACACAACTCGCCCCTGGCGTACAGGAATACCCCCCCGAAGGCTTCCGCGCGCTGTTCAACGGCGCCGACCTCACCGGCTGGCACGGCATGCCCGGCGGCGACCCGCGCGAGTTGGCCAAGCTCTCCGAGGACGAGCGGAAAGCCAGGATCGACGAATGGACGGCCGACGCCAAGCAGCATTGGTCCGTCGACAACGGCGAACTCGTCAACGACGGCCACGGCACCTATCTCACGACCGACGAGGAATTCAGCGATTACGAATTGCTGATCGACTACAAGACCGTGGCGCTGGCCGACAGCGGCATCTACCTCAAGTACACCCCGCAGGTGCAGATCTGGGACTTCACCGAGGCCGGCGGCAAGTGGAACCTCGGCGCCGACAAAGGCTCCGGGGGACTCTGGAACAACAGCGCCGGCACACCGGGCAAGGACCCGCTCGTGCTGGCGGACAAGCCGTTCGGCGAGTGGAATTCGTTTCGAATCCGGCAGGTCGGCGCGCGGACGAGCGTGTGGCTCAATGGCCAACTGGTTGTCGACCACGCCATCCTGGAGAACTTCTTTGAGAAGCGCACGCCGAGTGACGCGGACGCTCCGCCCAACCTCGTCACTGCCAAGCCGCTCTTCAAAAAAGGTGCCATTGAACTCCAGACGCACGGCGGCGAGATCCGCTGGCGGAACATTTTCCTCCGCGAAATCCCCCCCGACGAGGCCAACCGCATCCTCAAGGAGAAGAGCGGCGAGGGCTTCACACCGCTCGTCAACGGCACGGACCTGACGGGATGGAAGGGAGCGGCCGAGAACTACGAAGTCGTCGACGGCGCCATCCGTTGCAAGGACGGCCACGGCGGCGTCCTCCACACCGAGAACGAATACGGTGATTTCCAGGTCCGGCTGGAGTTCAAGCTCCCCGAC
>CAZWGW010000399.1:290-3858 GCA_964633565.1 uncultured Planctomycetaceae bacterium | reverse complement strand
GCCTCGCCATCCGCTACCCGGGCCAGGGAGACCCCGCGTACGCCGGCATGTGTGAATTGCAGGTCCTCGACAGCGAGCACGAGACCTACCGCGAGCGGATCGATCCCCGTCAGGCCCACGGCTCCGCCTACGGCATGGTCCCCGCCGCGCGCGGTTATCTGCGCCCGACCGGGGAGTGGAATTTCCAGCAGGTCACGGTGCAGGGGTCGAAAGTCAAGGTGGAACTCAACGGCTACGTGATCCTCGACTGCGACCTGAGCACCGTGACGGAGTACATGGCCAACTCCCCGCATCCCGGGAAAGAACGCACGAAGGGCTACTTCGGTTTCGCCGGCCATTCCGATCCGGTCATGTTCCGCGCAGTTGAGATCAATCCTCTCGAAACGCCTGCCGCGGCGGTTTGGCCGCAGTTCCGCGGTCCCGGTTCGGCCGGCCGGCCCGTGGTGGATGCGCCGCTGCCGGAAAAGATCGACCCCGCATCAAACGTCGTGTGGAAGGTCGAGCTTCCGCCCGGCCACTCTTCCCCCGCCATTCACGGCGACCGCCTGTACCTGACGGCCGTGCGCGACAATCGGCTGCTGACGCTCGGAATCGACCGCGGCACGGGCGCAGTCCTGTGGGAGCAGGAGGCGCCGCACGAAAAACTGGAAGACCTGCACTCGATCGGCAGTTACGCGCAAAGCAGCCCGGCCACGGACGGCAAGCATGTCGTCAGTTTTTTTGGCTCCAGCGGCCTGTATTGCTACGACATGGACGGCACGTTTCGCTGGAGCCGCCCGATGGGTCCATTCAAGAACGGGTTCGGCGCGGGAAGCTCGCCGATCATCGTGAATGGCAGTGTGATCCTCAGCCAGGACCACGACGCCGGGTCGTTCATCGCCGCCTACAACGTGAAGAACGGCAGCACGCTCTGGGAGACTGACCGCTCCGAGTTCCCGCGCAACTATTGTACGCCGCTGATCTGGGAAGTGAACGGCAGGAAACAGATCGTTGTGGCGGCCACGCTGCGGGTCGTCGGCTACGACTTCGACACCGGCCGGGAACTGTGGACGGTGCGCGGCCTGTCCCGGACCGTCTGCACGACACCGGTCGTGGGAGAGGACGGCAACCTGTATCTGGCCGCGTGGTCGGCCGGCGCGGATCCCGGCTCGCGGATCACGTTTCCACCGTTCGAGACCAAGCGGGACGAAGTGGATGCGAACAAGAACGGGCAGATTGAACCCGCGGAACTTGAACCCGAGAAAGGGAGCGACCTGGAGCGGCGGTTCGACCTGCTCGACCGCAACAAGGACAAGTCGATCACGAAGCGTGAGTACGACGAGTTCCGCAACGTCCTCGACACGGCGGAAAACGTTGTCATGGCGATCCGTCCGGGCGGCGAGGGGGACGTCACATCAACGCACGTCCTCTGGCGGCATCAGAAGTTCGTCCCGTTCTGCGCCTCGCCCGTTGTGGCCGGCGGCTGCGTGTTCGGCGTGAAGGACGGCGGCATCCTGACGACGCTCGACATCGCCAGCGGCAGCGAACTGAAGACGGCCCGCGTCGCCGGGAACGGGAACTACTATGCCTCACCAGTCGCGGCCGACGGCCGGGTGTTCCTGGTTGACCAGAACGGAGAACTGACGATCGTCAAGGCGGCCGGGGATTGGGAAGAACTCTCATCCGCCGATTTCGGCGAGCAGGTGTACGCGACGCCGGCAATCGTCGACGGCCGGCTGTACCTGCGGACGGTGGGGCACCTGTATTGTTTTGGGAGCTGACTCGCCACGGAATCGACATCGCTCCCCTCACACCATCTCCACGTGCGTCTCCTTCCCGTTCAGATACAGAATCACGCGCCGGTTCGACCACATCACGCTGACATGCAGGCCCTTGGGACCGCACGGGGGGCACGGCGCGCGGAACGTGAACGATTTGCCATACGGGCCGGTCAGCAGTACGGCCACGGTCTTGTCCTGGTGCTTGACGGCCTGCATGGAAAGGCCGTCCTTGTCCAGTGTGCCGATCACGACTCCGGCCGGATCGGTCGGCCAGTCCTCGGGATCATGCTTCGCCCAGAACGAAGCGGTGCCGCTCGCGTCAATCGCCATCATAACACTTTCGCGCAGGCTCAGGTGGCCGCATCGTGATCTGAAGCGGCCGACTCTCTCAACTCGGCACTGCGCGGCGTCGCAGGCGTGGTGATTCAGGCACTTGCCTGACGCAGCGTAGTCGTTTGCCGGACCGATTGCCACGCGCGGCCGGTCTGGCGTGCCCGCTTTCCGTTCTGTCGCCACGCACCATACCCGCCGCCGGTGGTTCCCTGGACCCTGGACGGCGTTTTGACCTCATCGATCGCAACACTGACTGCCCGTGCTGTTTCGGAAGATGACGGCCGCGAAACTCAGGCTTGAAACAGCCTTTTCCTGACAATCGCGCTGTTCCCAGCCGACGGTTTTGCTATCTTCAGAGGGGCTATTCGGAGGGTCACCGGTTGTATTTCGCAGCCCTTTCGGAGGAACGACCGTGTCGGCACCAGCTCTGGGATGCCCATCGCGCCGTGGTCTCGACCGTCGGCGATTTCTCGGCTCTGCCGCGCTCGGTACGGCAGCGTTCGCCGCCGACATGACCGTACTCGACGCGCTCCGTTCTCCGGCGCTGGCCGAAGAACTCAAGCAGCAGCAGAAACAGGTCGTCCTCCTCTGGCTGGCAGGGGGAGCGAGCCAGCTTGAGACCTGGGACCCGAAGCCCGGCGCGCCCACGGGCGGCCCGTTCGCGAAGATCTCGACCGACGTCCCCGGCGTCGAAATCTGCGAGCTGCTCCCCCAACTTGCCCGGCGGATGCACCACACGGCGGTCATCCGGTCGCTCAATACGAAAATTGCCGATCACGGCGGCGGCTACAAGTTGATGGAGACGGGGCGGCGCGCTGAGCCGGGGATGGAGTTTCCGCACCTCGGAGCGATTATCGCGAAGGAACTCGGCCGGGCCGACAGCAAGGTCCCGGACCACGTCGCCATGTACAGCTCCACCGAAGGCCGTCGCAAGGGGACGCCCGGGTTCCTCGGCGCGCGCTACGGCGAAATGTTCCTCACCGACAAGATGATGCCGGAAAACATCCAGCGGCTCGACGCCATCAGCGATCCCGACCACGCTGACCGGGCGGCTCTGCGGCAGTTGCTGGCCGATCGCTTCAGTCGAGAGGTCCACAGTCCCGCGGTCGGAAGCCACAATTCGGCGTATGAGCGCGTCCGCGGATTGATGACAAGCGACCACCTGTTCGATATTGAGCGCGAGCCGGCCGACATGCGCGCGAAGTACGGTCCCACGCAGTTCGGCGAGCAGTGTCTTGTCGCCCGGCGGCTGATTGAAGCGGGGACGCCGTTCGTCAAAGTGGCCCGCGCCTGGTGGGACAGCCACGGCCAGAACTTCGAAACGCACCAGGAACTGTGCGCCGACCTGGACCACTCGATGTCGGCCCTGCTCGACGACCTGCACGACCGGGGCCTGCTGGAGCACACGCTGGTCATCACACTGGCGGAATTCGGCCGCACGCCGCAGATCAACGGCAGCCTGGGACGCGACCACT
>CAZWGW010000399.1:0-280 GCA_964633565.1 uncultured Planctomycetaceae bacterium | reverse complement strand
CACTTTGCCAGCGCGTGGAGGTGCACGCTGAGCGGCTGCGGCGTCAAGGGGGGGTCGCTGTACGGCAAGACCGACGAGAAGGGGCTGACCGTCGTCGAGGGCGAAATGGGTCCCGGCGACCTGTTCGCCACGATCTTCACGGCCCTGGGCATCCCGTACGACAAGGAATACAAGTACGGCAGCCGGCCGATCCCGATCAGCGATTTCGGGAGCGAACCGGTGCAGGAGGTGCTGGCGTAGCGCGTCGAGTCATCGCCTCTGCGTCTTCCGCGTCTCGGCG